>JAKLHG010000121.1 GCA_022710255.1 Candidatus Hydrogenedentota bacterium | reverse complement strand
CATATCCCGCATATAAAGTATATATAAAATAGTAAAAGAAAAGGGAGGATTTCTCCTCCCTTTATTTTCAAACGTCTCGAATTTCTTATAACTTAGCTCCTCTTGTTGACTCGGATTCCCAATAATCATATTCAAAATCCACACCAAATTCGGGGACACTGTCCAGGCTTGTCGTGGTCGCGTTCACCGCATCCACAATTGCGGTAACGGCCACAGAATCCAGGGAGAAGCGGGCCTGCAGGTCCGCCCAATTCAAGTCGCGCAACTTCAATCCTTTTATGAGGCGCGCATACCAGATGTTATTGAGAATCCAATCCACGTGTTCCTGGTCGGCAATGGACGCCACGGCCCCGCCAAGCATCTTGGCCGCCGTGTTATCCAAAGCGGCTAAAGCAGTGTCAATATTACCGTTCCCGTCCTGTTTCACCACTTCACGCGCCGTATCGTACAGGAAGTTAGCCAAATCGCCATAGGTTTTTCCGGCCCATTCCGCCGGAACGGCACCGCCAAAGGTACCGGCTTCAATGACCACGTCACGGAGGGACGGGTCCGCCAGTTTGATGGCATTAGTAACGTCCACCACGGTCTGGGCCGCCGCGCGTGCGACCGCAACATCCTGCAGCACTTCGGACAGCCCTGCGTCGGCAGTGCCAAGGTTGAGTTCCCAGGCCGCCCTGACGGCATCCAAATCAAGGTAAGGATGTTCCAGGCAAAGATTATCAATGCACAGCAGCTTGGCCAGCAGGCCGAACTGTACATGGTCGGCAATACCGTCCTCGTTCAAGTCCCAGGAATAGTAGTCATGGTATTGCGGTACCTCGTTGCCGGTATCGATGAGGGCGATAGCGTCCGCTACAGCCTTGCCGCCGACATTAAAAATCAGTTCATCCGATGAAGGGTCACTAAAGGCGTCGCAATAGTCCGCAGGGAAAAGGGGTTGCTCAAAATAGGGCAGCACATACTCCCATATCGCGGCGACATCCCCGCCGTAGGTAGTGATAAGCGATCCGAGGGTTTCCCCGGGCGCGCCCCACTGAAAATCGGCGTTCAGTGCCGGAATGGCGACGAAATCGCCTGCGTCAAAGGTGGGAATGGCATCCGGGCCAATGGCCGCCTGGTCCGCGACGAGGCCTTGTATGTCAGCAACGTCATTCGCGTCCAAAGCGAATTTGGACGCCAGGTAATCCCAATCCAGATTTTTAAGGGCGACACCGCGTTCCACACGTTTGTACCAGATGTTGGCCATGATGTCAGCAACGTTTGAAGGCGTTGCAAAGCCGAGGCCCGCTGCGGCTAAACAGGCGGCGGCATCGTTGTCCGCGGCCGCTACTGCAGTGCCAATGTTGCCTTCCGCATCATGGTAAATAACCCCATCCCCGGATTTAAACAGGAAGTTCGCCAGGTCCGCATAGGTGCTGCCGGCCCAGTTCGCCGGAACGGTCGCCGTGGTGAACGCGGCCGCCTCGATGGGCCCGGCCAGCGCGGCCGCATTTGCCGGGGCTTTCATTTGGTTGCTAACCGCAACGGCCAGCGGGGCCGCCGCCATCGCAAGCGGCAGCGTATCATTCGCTTGCGCCCGGAGGTTCTGCATGAGTGCCAGATTGGTTTCGAACTGGTCTTGCACCTGCTGCAGCAGAATGGCGTCATACTCATGGACCAAACTCGGGTCCAGGCAGAGCAACTCCGTCAACAGAGCGAATTGAACCGCATCCTTGATGCCATCCTCATTTACGTCCCAATTCGTGTAGTTGCTTGCACTGGGCGGGTCAATGATCCCTATCGCGTCGGCAACCGCTTCGCCGCCAATCGCAATCAACGGCTCTCCCGTCACTGAATCTTTGTACGGGCATGCATTCGCCATTCCGGAACAAAGTCCCAGAATCGCGACAGACGCCAATACACTTAAAGCTTTTAACCGGTCACTCATCTTACGTCTCTCCTTTTGCGTTTAGCCTTCCTGTCAACAACTCGCTGTATATCACGATTGATAATCAGAACTATAAGGCTTTCTTAACTGTAAATACCCAGTGTACTTTAATACTTTCGAAAAACCATCCCTGAAAGGGCGGCAAGATTTTTCCCCTCCCGCAAGAACCGAATCCTTTAATCAAACTTCCCAAAAAATGCGCTTTCTTTAGTTACGCCCAACCCATAGCGGACTCTTTGAAAGGCATTATACACCGCTACAGGAAGTAGATCAACTCATCTTTACACGCATTATAACGCATGTTGATGTCACAGTCAAGAATTTTAGATCCATCGAATAAAATGCTCCAATCCGCCCGGACAGAAGTATCTTGAACAATAAATTACGACAGGTGAAATAAATTCCGGTACTATGACTCTCTAACGCCGTTAATGATCGGCGTAAAGTCGCTGCCTGATTATACGGACCAGGAAAAGGTTTTACACTAAATAGTTACTTCGTATGGCTTTTGTAAACAAATAGGCTGTTTTCCAACAACCGATACCCGTTTCTGGGGGCAGATCGCTGGCATACGGGGGCGATAGCAACACTTGACGTGAAACATCCTCTTTCTATTTCAGGAACATTTCAATAACCGGCACGGTCACGCAGGGCTTTTGCACCGGCAATTCCAGGGTGAGCGTGCCCGGTTGCTTCCAGTCATGCCGACCGTCGCAGGTGTCCCTGCAAACGCATATTTCAGAAGCGTCATGGAGCAATTGGGCATAGGCAACCCTGCCTTCCAGTCCGCGCAAGTGCAAGTGCCGGAAAGGCCAGGCAAAGACATGGACATACAGCCGGTCGCCGTTCTGGGTATACCGGCAATCCACCGGCGGCTCGTACGGGCTCTGGGTACAGCCATAAATGGATCGGCTGTGCAGGGACATCCACGCCGCGTAGGCGTCGAGCGCCGCCAGGGCGCGGTCATCCAGGTTGCCCCGTGCGGTGGGCCCCACGTTCATCAGCAGGTTGCCGCCACAACTGACCGTGTTGATCAGCATCCGTATCAGTTGTTCCGGGCTTTTCCAACTGGTTTCATCGCGGTGATAGCCCCAGGAACCGCTGAACGTCTGGCAGGCTTCCCAATAGACCGGCGTGCCGTTAACGGTCATCCATGCCGCGGGCTGATATTGTTCAGGTGTGTGAATGTCCGCCATTTCCGGGGGTAGGTCGAGCCGGTTGTCCACGATAATGCCGGGGCGCAGTTCCCGGGCCAGCGCCAGCAGCCCCTGGCTATCCCAGTCCTCCCGGCCCTTGCCCTTGCGCCCGTGAAGTTCCTTTTCAGGATAGGAAAAATCAAACCAGAGAATATCTATGTCCCCATAATTGTTCAGCAGTTCGCGCACCTGGTTCTTCATGTATTCCCGGTACCGTCCCATGTCCCGGGCCCTGTTCCATGCCGACGCCTCGGGATGATTGCGCATGGGGTGCAGAGGATCAATGGTGAAATCCGGATGATGCCAGTCAATCAAGGAATAGTAGAACCCTATCCGCAGGCCTTCCGCTCGAAATGCATCCACAGTTTCCCGGAGCAGGTCCTTGCCACAGGGAGTGTTCGTCACCTTGTAGTCCGTATAGGCGGAATCCCAAAGACAGAAGCCTTCATGATGCTTCGCGGTAAGGACGACATACTTCATCCCCGCCTCGCGCGCCTTGCGCGCCCACAGGCCCGGGTCGAACAGGTCCGGGTCAAAATACCGAAAATACGGTTCATACCCCTCGTCCGTAATTTCTTCATGATGCTTCACCCATTCATGCCGCGCGGCGGCGGCATAAAGCCCCCAATGGATGAACATGCCGAACCGGGCCCGGACAAACCAGTCCATGTCGCCCTGA
This sequence comes from Candidatus Hydrogenedentota bacterium, assembly GCA_022710255.1. Lineage (GTDB taxonomy): Bacteria > Hydrogenedentota > Hydrogenedentia > Hydrogenedentales > CAITNO01 > JAAYBJ01. The sequence continues at coordinate 5,549 of JAKLHG010000121.1, read as the reverse complement.
ACAGCCGCAGGTTGCGGAAGTTGAATCATAAGTATCCTTTTCTGAACCCTGTTTCCGGATTGGTTCGGGTTCTGACTTTTCTGACCATTACCCCTGCTGCTATAACCGGTACACTTATTCCACCGTGATGAGCCCGATTAACTGCTGCGGTATCATGGCAGGTCGTGCATTGCGTTTTTTTCGCGGGTACGGTCAGAAAAGAAGTAAATAGTAAAATCCCGTTTCTTCTTTCTTGCTGAAAATACGGCCACCCCGATTCTTTCTCTCGAGCACAGGAGCACCCGGCTCTCATCATAACCTGTTTTGCATCAGGGGTCAAACACTGCGTACTTGCGCGGCCCTGCACTTCCCTACCCGGGACCAAACCAAGACGGGGGATTCTTCATGCGTCACGCACCCCACGGACATGCCACGACTCACCCGACACGTTACTATAGAACCATGGGCGAGAAAGAACAAGAATCCAGCGCTGATACGGACGACCCATGTTTGATTGTGCAGCAGCAAACAATTTGACAAAAGTGAAATCATTAATTATACTGTTTTTAGGGTAATGGACCCGCGTGCACACTCATGCGCGGTTCGTAACAGACTCCTGTACTAAACGCAGACTTCCTAACCTCGACAGAGTTTTGACGCGGTTTTCGGAAAATAGTAGGGCACAAAAGTTTTACGCAAAAGGCCGTAAAGAAGGGACAAACTACCAAATAGCAAGCGTGAAACACAGGATTATACTCAGTACTCAGGGGCTATTTGGCAGTCAGTCCCTTCTTCACTTAGTCTCTGTGTTTTCTCAAAAAGTGTCATTGTATGTTCCGATGAGTTCAGGAAGTCTGAAATGGTTCCCTATTTTAAGGATTCTGTTCTAATCGTACTCATGGATATGAAAAAATAGATGAAAGAACGAGGTTGGATGGGATCAAAACGGACACCAGACCATACAGGGTTTATGTCTATTTTGGTCTCTGTTATTTTAAAAGGGTATGAATCATGAAAAGAGTATTTCTTGCTATTTTATTTACCCCAATGGTCGCATTCGCATTCATCAATGACGCAAACGACCTCAGGATAGAGGCGGGAGAAACAAAGACCTTATCCGGAACCTTAACTTATAACAGGTCAGTGGTAATTAATGGAACGTTGAATATCACGGGGCATAATGACACTCCCGGGACGGGCTTCATTAGCCTTAATGCACCTGTAATTCATATCCATGGGCATATTAACGGTAAAGGTAAAGGCTACAGAGGAGGTGCGAGCGGCGGATTCCAGCCCAGCACTATCATGCCCAGCCCCCTACCAAGTAATCCGGGGCAAGGTCCGGGCGGCGGCGCGGCCGGAACGGGTACCTCTGCGAGCAAGATACACGGAGGCGCCGGCAATTATTACCTCTATGGAACGGACAATGGTCCTGATATCGCCATGGGAAGCGGCGGGGGAGGAGGTTACAGCCACTGTTACAACCCTCATAGCCGCCCTCGCAGTACCAGCACGGTCAGTTCAAAAAACGACACGAATGGAGTTGAAGATGTTTTTCAAGAAGATGATAAAAGTTATGCGGCTTATGTCTGTTGCCGCGCCGGTAACGGAGGCGCCGGGGGCGCGTATGTAGCGTTGAATGGCACCTATATTTTGATTGATGGAACGATAGATGTCTCCGGCGCCGATGGTGTTTATGGCGAGTGTAGCGATGCACATCAACGCAATGGCGGCAACGGCAGCGGCGGCGGGATATTAATACTCGGCGCGGCATTGGGTCTGACCCACGGCGGTCTGCTTGCCGATGGCGGTAAAGCGCCGGATAGCGCCTCCTGGGGCGGGCGCGTCAAACTGTTTTCCACTTGGCAGGATTTCAACAGGACTTCCATCTCGGTAACTGATGGAGGTTCTTTCCGGGGAAATGACAGTGCCTCTTCCGACTGGGACGGAAACGGGGAACCCGACATCTTTCAGGATTTCGACGGGAACGGTACTCCGGACTGTTTTCAGGATTTCAACGGAAATGGATTGGCGGATGTTGCGGAAGATTTCAATGGCAACGGCATTCCGGACGCACTGGAAGATTTTGACGGGGATGGCCGGCCGGACCTGTTTTATGTAGGCAGGGTCGCGGAAGCCTATCAGGACGGGAATGGCAACGGCGTTCCGGACGCTTTTGAGTCCAACGGTGCGGGCTTCCTCGATCTCAATAACGATGGTATTCGTGATTTGTTTTCCAATCGTCCGCCTGTCGCGGCGGTGGTTCAGGATACCTTTGATTTGCTGAGCCAATATGACGTGGTCGAAATTGACGGGACGCCTACGCGTGATCCCGACCGGGACAACCGCTTCCTTTTTTACTCCTGGCGCGAGGATCCGCGCAACCCCATCCTGGGACTCGTGCCCTTCGAGGCGGATACCAATCCCAAACCGCGTCTGATCTTCCCCGAAGGGGGCCGGTATATCTTCAACCTGGTGGCCAGCGACGGCATCGCCCCTTCCGATCAGGATACGGCGTCACCGGGGGCTCAGGGTCCAAAGATTACGGTTAATGTACCGGGAATTCGTGGTTCCCTGTATGCGCTCCCGTCCTTCGATACCGTGCGCCTCGCCGATGTGGAGGTCGCCCTGTTCGCCAGTGCGTCGGATGCGACGTCCTGGCAGAATCCGCTCGATGCGGATGTTTCTTCCTCGCGTGGTCTGTTCTCCTTATATGGATTGGGGCTCAGCCAGGGCCAGAATTTGAGCGCGGTTGTGGGGCGGCGCAAAACGAATTATTCCGATGCCCACGACAATTACACGCTTACGTCTCTGGGCATCCGTAAATCGCTGGGGATGTCCCGAGGCGTGCTGAACCTCCTGGAAGGGGTGGTTTCGGATGGTGGCGGCGCGCCGCTTCGCGGCGTTCAGGTCATGATACTGGCCGGCATGAATCTGAACGGGAATACCGACACCACGGATTCCCAGGGCACTTTCCAGTGTGTGGATGTGCAAAAGGGCTCCTGGACGGTGCAGCTCATCCATGACAAGGGCGCCGAGGCGCGTCCCATTCAGATTATAGAGGATGTCCGGCCGGCCTTTACGCTGCAGACAAGCGAAGCGCTGGGCTCCCTGAGCGGCGACATCCTCTCGCAGGGAAGCCGAAAAGGCATCCCCAATGTAAACATCTCTCTTGGCGGCGGCGCTTTTTCGGCAACCAGCGACGCGAAGGGCCGGTATACCATTGACCGCATACCCGTCGGCACCTATGTTGCCTGGGCCGTCTCGCCTGGATGGTCGGGGCGCCGCGACCTGATTGTCAGCATCGCTCCGGGCGACAACACGCATGATTTTATCCTTACGCCCAGTGGAGAAGGGCCGGCGCTGTTCGGCGAAGTACGCGACAGCCAGGATGGCCGTCTTGTTTCGGGAGCATCGGTCAGCATTGTCGGCTATTCGAACGTAGTCTCGCACAATGTCAGCACGGATCGCACCGGGTATTTTATGATTCGAAACGCTCCGCAAGGCCAACTGAAACTTGTCGTATCCGCGCCCGCCTATGAGGAGATGAGTCTGGATGTGGATGTCGCGGACGCTTCCGTGGGACGGCTGATTCAAGTGACCCGAAAATCCGCATGGAGCCATGCGGATGCCTTCGTTTTTACCTCATCCCCCCTGGCGCAACTTTCCGCGAACAAGACGGAACTGGCGGGCGTTGGCGACCGATGCACCCTTACGGCGGCCAAAGATACAAATTTTATTCCGGGAACAATGGCATTGCGCTGGGTGGAAGACTCCAGAAACCCGGCCTTCGGCTCCAATATTCCGCAAGGGTTTGACGCCGCGGAATCGTGGGAATTTCTGCCCAAGCGTCCGGGACTCTATCATTTTTCGTTGGATGTTCTTTCCACCCTGCAGCAGACGAAAAATAAGGCCCACTATCCCGTCCGAAACTGGATTGAAATATTTGTGCCCGGCCTTGATGGACAGGTGTGTGTGTCTCCGTCGGGCGGGGTTTATCCGGCAACAGGCATCCAGGTGCGGATTTTTAACAGCTATAATGAGGCATCCAACTGGGAGAACCCTGTATCCACGGCTACTTCCGAAGACGACGGTTCCTTCTCTTTTACCGGCCTTGCCCGCGGCAACTACTGGGTGGCCGCCCGGGACGCGCAATTTTTGAACTACGGTCCTGTAAGAAGATGCGTGCAGCCGGGCTCCACTGTGTTCGGGCATGAAGTGAATATGAAAAAGGAAAGCTATCTTGTTTCCGGAGTCGTGACCGATTCAAATACCGGCCTTCCGCTGGAGGGCGTATCGGTAACGGTCTCGCCCGGAGTGCAATCCGAGATATGTCAAACCAGCACCTTCACCGACGGGCGTTATTATTTGCAGGAAGTGCCCCGGGGAACAAACCAATTTTTCCTGTATAAGGAAGGATACGCCCCCGTCAGTGAATCGCAGGCGGTATTTGAACAAACCGACACCATTAATTTCAGCCTTGAAGAGAGCACCGCAACCACCCCGGGCTTTTTGCGGGGTAAGGTGCTGTGCCAGGCGGGCGGCAATCAATATCCGTTGGCCCGGGCCGAGGTGATTATCGCAGGCGGCATCGCGGAAGCGATCACGGATCAGAATGGGGACTTCTTGATTGCAAACCTCGTTCCCGGCTGGTACGCGGGTCTGATACGCAAGGACGGTTATGTAACGCAATTATTGGGAGTTACTTCACCCCTGCTGCAAATTCCCGAAGAAGGACGGGATCAGAACTACATCCTTTCCTTCGAAAACAGGGGCCCCCGGTTCACCGGAACCATTGCGGACGCCGGCGGCGCTCCCCTGCCGAATGTCCAGGTCATCGTGCTCCCGCCAAGGGATGACAAGGGCGGCCCCCTCTCCAGCGATGCGCATAAGAATGCGGGGGTAGCTCAAACCCACGCCGCCACCACCGATGCCGCGGGACGCTTCATCCTGGCGGATGTGCCCCACGGCCCGCGAACACTGCAACTTGTATTGGCCGGTGGAGAAATATATGAACGAATGTTTTATGTTGAAGGCGATATGGAGCTGACCCTGGAGTCATTCAAACTGCAAACATCTATCGAGGAAGAACCCTTGGTCGCAGAAAGACCGGTGTTTGCTCCCGCTCCAGGGACATATACATCCCCGCAGGAACTACAGATTCTATGTAGCATGCCGGATGCCACGATTCGATATACCACGGACGGGACGGACCCGGACACCAACGCCGCCCTGTATACTGCGCCGATTTCCCTTCAAACTACAACCGTGCTCAAAGCACGCGCATGGAAAGACGGTTGGACGCAAAGTGATGTTATCACAGGCGCATTCCAACTGGAGACCGTGGCCGAAGGCGAAGGTGAACCGCCCCTTGAAGGCGAGGGTGAACTGGTCGTCGAAGGCGAAGGCGAAACCCCCGCTGAAGGCGAAGGCGAAACCCCCGCTGAAGGTGAAGGGGAACCCCCCGCTGAAGGCGAAGGCGAAACTCCTGCCGAGGGCGAAGGGGAACCCCCCGCTGAAGGCGAAGGCGAAACTCCTGCCGAGGGCGAAGGGGAACCCCCCGCTGAAGG
>JAKLHG010000120.1 GCA_022710255.1 Candidatus Hydrogenedentota bacterium | reverse complement strand
ATCTCGGGGCCATCGGCCACTTCAAAGCCGATCGAACGGAACAGCGCCTCGATCCGCTCCAGCGTCCGCGTCACCGGGTGCAAACCACCGCGCGCCTCGGCGCGTCCGGGCAGGGTGACATCCAGCGCCTCTTCGGCCAGGCGGGCGGCCAGCGCCGGGTCACGGGGGTTTATGCCGTAGCCGAGTATGTGCAGGTTCTCGTGCAGGCAGGTGCTGATCTCCACGCCGTAGCAGTAGCGGATGCCCTCGGCCTTGAGCGCCGGCTCCATCTCGTCCCAGCCGCCGGTCATGTCGTGGTCGGTGAGCGAGAAATAGCCGATCCCGGCGCGGGCGGCCTCGCGGGCGAGCGCCGCCGGGGCCAGGGTGCCGTCCGACCAGGTGGAATGGTTGTGCAGGTTAATCAGTGCCATCAAGTAAAGCGCGGACCGGGGGACTGGCCCTCTGGTCCGCGCTGCTACCGAACCGCGGGAGCTCAGCCTACGGCGATCTCCTTGACCTCGGGCACTTCCTGCCGGATCATGCGCTCCACGACGTTCTTGAGCGTCATGGCGGCGTGGGGGCAGCAGCCGCAGGCGCCTGTCAGGCGCACGGTCACTATGCCCTTCTTCTCGTCCACGGAGAGCAGTTCCACGGAACCGCCGTCGGCGGCGAGCATCGGCTTGATCTTCTCTATGACTTTAGCCACTTTGTCTTTCATATTAATACCTCTGATTAAATTATACCAGAATGGGGTCAGGTCTTGACTTTTGACCTTTTGGGCGCCGCGGACAAGAAAATCACGGATCCCGGCGCGAAAGGGCGGCGCCAGAACACAGCCCACCCGGGGCTTGCCGGCGCGGCATGCCCTTTTCTAGAATATTCGTCGGGCAACACGGGTTAGGCCATGGGCAACACGATACTCATCGCTGAAGACGAGAAATTATACCTAAAGATACTTGGGCGCCTCTTCTCCAAGCAGGGGTTCACGGTGCATACCGCGGATAATTGCCGCGACGCCCTGGACCTGGCGGCACGGCACTTGCCGGACTGTTTCCTGCTGGATTACAACATGGGCGCCGAGGGTTCCATAGAGCCGGTCTGCCGGTTCATCCGCTCGCACCCTCGCCTGCAGAGGGCCCCCATATTGATACTCAGCGGCGAATACGAGAAAGCGTCGGAGTGTTACAACACCCACGAGGTGGACCTCTTCATAAAGAAATGCTCGCCACTGCTGGAGATCGCCGCGGCCGTAAAGCGCCAACTGCGCCGCGCCGCAACGCCTCCGCCGCCGCAGCCAGCCTCAGACTTGGCGCTGGACCGTGAAGCGCTGCGGGTGCTGCCGGCCGGCCGGGAGCCGGTGGAGCTCAGCCGGGACCAGTTCCTGCTGCTCTCGCTGCTGATGGAAGCCTCGCCCAGCTTTGTCAGCGACGAGCAGCTTTGCCGCCGTATACTGGACCTGGAGCCGGACGCCTGCGCCTGCAAGGCCCTGAACATGACCATCTACCGCCTGCGCCAGAAACTGGGCCGCAGGCTCGCCCGCCGCATCAAGAACTCCCGTTCCCTGGGCTGGACCTACGTGCAGCCGCGTCCGCGCGGCACCGCCTGATCCGGTTTTTGCCTCCGAACACGCATATCGAACCCCGAAAAAGGCGTTTTTTTAGCCCCGATTCGCCACGCCGTTCTCATTGGGGAAAAGCCGCCCTCAATAACGCTCGCGTGGTTGACAGCCTTAACATCGTAGTCTATACTTCAAGTGGAGTTTGGGACTTACAACATTTGTGGCTCGAAACAAAAGCCGTATCTGAAATGCGCTTGGCTATTGGCCAAATCACTTTTATGAAAAACCTTGCTTGCTTTGTTGCGGTTTTGGTGTATATGTCGGGCGGGAGGGTTGCAGCTCAAACATGTTCCGCCCCATGCGATCTTACAAGCGAGATTTCTCAGACAACGGACGTGAATTCCCTGCAGGCGCCACCCGCAGGAATAGCCGGCCTAACGGGCGGTTGCGGTTTCGGAAGCGTTACGGCAACTGGCGGCACATGCTCGGTTGACGCCACGCATAAATGGGGGTGCACGATAAATTCCGCCTCGAGCGGGCACTATACGCCCACGCTAACCTACATCCCCGGGCCTGTCCCGGAAGGGTGCACTTATCCGGATCCGGCAACGACTACCGGGAGCGTATATATCGATGCTGAGCCGCCGACCGTCTCGGTCACATCCCCTCAGAGCGGCGTTTGGGTTCGCCGCGAAGACAATCTTACCGGCGAAGCGCAGGACGACATGCAGCTATTTAACGCCGGGGCTGTCGCCTGCAAGGAGCCGGGCTGCGGGTCTACCGGGGCTTTTTCCTTCCCTTCTGCGGCCGGGGTTGAGGACTTCCATGACAATGTTTATTATAACAACGAGAAACTAAAGAACGCCGATTGGTCCGTGCCTATAGCCGGTGTCGTAACATGCGGCAAGAATCCCCAGACGGCAATTGTTCAAGTGCGCGACAGCGTTTTTCATCTTACCGAGGAATCCATTTCTTTCAACGCGGACTGCTATCCGCCGCAGGTCTCCATATCAGAGCCGCCAATGTATGGCAATAGCTGGACCGACCCGCAAAATCCTGTAATCAAAGGTGTGGCCAGTGACGATGGAACGCTCAAGTATGTGGCGGTGATAATCTATGATGAAACTAGTGGGCGATACTGGAATGGGAGTGATTGGCAGGCAGCTTTGACTCATCGTTTGGCGGAGTTGGGAAGTGATGGTAAATGGGAATATGCAGGGTTAAAGAAGGAGTTCCTCAAGAGCACAAACTACAAAATAGTCGCCGTGGCCAAGGACGTGGTGGACAGAACCGGTGAAGCTCAGGCAACGGTTGGATATAAAAAACGAATAAATCTTGGCAAAAAAGATTTTGCTGGATACGCGATTTTGGTCAAGGAGGTAAAGAATATTGCGCGGGCTGAAGATACTTATAGCTTCATAACTCATCCTGGTGAAGATACTATAGGAGTAACTGCAGAAATTTCTCCATATAGGTTGTCCCCAGAACTTTCCAGATACGTCAAATGGGATATCCCAGGTATGAATAGTGTCAGTGGGAATCCATTCCCGACATTGAGTGGAAATCCTGCGCAGTTTTACACACGAATCCCGCCAATTCCGGCATATGCGTGGCCGAATATTCGTGGGGGCTCTATCGGATATTGGGTATACCCATGGTTAGAGTATGACTATGATGGTGAAATCTTCAGATACTATAGCCAAAACTACAAAAGTATATTCCAGGACAATTTGGATGTCTTGAGACAGGAGTATGTAGATTTTGGAGCGTCAATGAAGGAGAGAGGGGACTTTGATCAGTTCAGGCCTCCGAAATATCCGCGTCTATTGGATTTTGCTAGTGGTGATATCGGATTTGAGCATGAGTGGTGGATTGTTAAAGACCTATACCCTAATGCTATAAAACTTGATGATGCGTATTTAGGCGATTTAAATGTAACGGCAGGGTACAGATGCCCTGTTGGGAATAGATTGGCGCACGGGGTAAGGAATTCTAGGCATATGCGGGGCAAGGCATTGGATTACAATCAGGGTTTAGATACTGAGTCAAATTGTGCGGTGTGGGCAGCTGCCGCTAAGCTTAATCCAAGGCCAGTTGAGAACTTCCTATACGATACTGCTGATAATCCCACGAGTGCGCCAGATTGTTCTGGTGGCAGTGATATTGACTACACTCATGGGCATGTCGCATGGGAATGATTCGGTACGAGGATAAATTATGACCAAAAAGGTGTTCATTGCAATATGTGTGGCAGGAATCATTCAATCTTCTGTTGTTTTGCTATATTCCCAGGCAAAAAATAATGTTGAGCAGTTAATTCAAGACATGGGGTTGCTTGAATACGCTCCGGATGAGAATGCTTCCCTGGAAGACCTTTTATCATTGATTAGGAGTGATGCGTGGGCCATGGTTTCGCAAAATCAGAAAGAAAGAATAAAGGCCGCGTTTCTTAAGCAGTTGCGTCATGGAGTGGGGCTTGTCGGTAGAGTGGAGTCCGAGGAGGGGCGCAGGCATCTGATGTTGCTGGGGCAGATTTCAGCAGAATTAAAAGATCCACTCATGGTTCCCATTCTTGTCGATGGTGTTGCTTCTGCCTACTTCAAGGATGCTTTGGTCGCAATCGGACGTCCCGCAATCTCGATGTTGGTAAAGAGATTTGGGGATAAAACCATGGCGGGAACAGCGATTGGCAAAAGGGCGATTCTGGATATTTTGGGACAAATGGGGATAAGTGTTGCTGGGGGCAGAAAAGATGTCCACGAATTGCTGGCCAAAGCGTGCGAGGATAAAAACGCAAGAGTGAGGATGTCCGCGGTTAGAGCACTTGGAGAGATTGGCGATGACACCTTCATTCCTATGCTTGAAAAGATTGCATTAAATGACTCTGGTTTTTACGACACAACAATAGCGACTTCTTCATCTCGATCTTATTTCGTGCGGGATACCGCAATAGGCTCTGTGGAAAAAATTAAGAAACGTATTTCTAATGTGCAGAACAAGCGCTAAATCCTGTTTGGGAGACTTATGCCTAGGCTAAAATTTGTCATATTATTGAGTGTGGTGCTGATTTCGCAAGCAGTGAGATTGGCACATTCAAGCGTCTACTTAAAGCCTGGGGACAGGGGGGAATTAATTTTTACGGTAGCCAACTCTTCCGATAGCGTGGATTTTTTGGCCACTCCTCATGTTGTTTATGAGAATCAGCCGTGGTGGTTCAGTATGGGGCAGCTTTCGGTGCTTTCCCATGATCCGCTGGCCCAGGATACCAGCTGCGAATTCCTTATTGATTACGCTATCGCGGCCAATGCCCCGTCCGGGATAACAGACCTGAATTTTAAAGTTGTTTTTTCAAGCCCCAACGTATATCCGCCTGTCTGGTATCCGGCGCAGGGCGCGCAGGTGGTTATAGACGGCACGCCGCCCCAGCTATCCCTGATCCAGCCCGCGTGGCTCGGCTACGCCGCTTCAACCACCGTTGTTCCGACAGATGGCGCCACAAAGATAGTCCGCGGTCCAGCCGCCTCATTTTATGCTTCCGACCCGGAGTCTGGCATAGCGGATTTTCAGATATATGATTCCAGCGGCACCAATCTGGCAGCCGAGTATTTTGCCCAGTCCGGGGCTGTGGGCTATAGCGCGAACTTCTCCGAGGGAGAATACAACGTTACAACGCTAAACAACTCCGGGGCATCTGCCACTGGCAGGCTTCAGGTGGATTATACTCCGCTCATATTGGTTTCCAGCTATACTACCCGCGAAGTGGGCAGTGGCGACTATCTTGACGATATTACTTTTATCGGTAAGGCGCATTGGGGGCTTGGCCTGGTGAAACTGCTGCCGGCGGCTTTTACCGTTTCCGATCCGCTGGACACCGCCTCCTTTGATTCCGCTTTGGCTGTCAGGGAATATAACGGAAATGGAGTATCTTCCGCTACGTTTACGCTCCTGGATGTTCCTCCCGGAGACTATAGGGTGTATGCTAAGAATGCTATTGGTTCCTTGTCCGCGTCGCCTGTGTCTATTCATTCGGCTACTAACTTTAACTCCGGGACCGGTATATACGACCATACCGTAGAGTACCAGAACCCGCTCTCCTCGTATGCCGACAGCCCGATACTTCTCAATTTTGAGGGCGGCGAAAAACTAGCCTTCCATATCTCCTATGAGTCGCTGGCTTTCCCTGGTCTGACCTCGGCCAATTCCATCCCGGTAAGTTTGCCGCAGGAGATAACTCAATCGTATTTTGGTTTTCCGTACGGCTTTGCTTTTGACCTAAAGACCACGGCCGGGTTCTCCGGGAACGCTACCATAAGGGTAGATTACCGGCAGACCCCCTTCACGCAGGCGCAGATGCAGGGCGCACGGCTTTACGCCTATGATGGCGCGAACTGGGTGAATATGACCAGCAGTAGGGGGGATGGTTGGGTGGAGGGAGTTTCTCCCACTCTTTCCAAAATGGTCTTGGTTTTCCCGTACCCGGCGTCTCAGCCATATACGGCCTCTAGTTCTGCGCAGATCGGCGGCGCGGCCGAGGCTGAACTAGTGTCATACTTGCCCGCGGTGACGCTTGCCGCCGCCGCCACGGAGCAGGCACCCATATCTGGGTATATTTCTTCCGCGGAAACCTCCGGACAATATCTGGTCTCCAATGTGTTCGTATTCGCCGGCAACGGGGCCGAGCTGGTGCCTCCTGGCGCCTTTAAAATGCGGTATTCTCCCAGTCAATTGTCGCGCGTAGGGGTGAGCACTAAAACGCTTAGCGTGATGTGCGCTTTTGGCGGTTCCCTGCGGCAGTTAAATGGCAGTACTTCGGATGGGTTCAGCATATCCGCTGCGGTAAACTCCATTCCGGATGCTTGCGGACTATTTTCTACGGTAAAACCCATTATTCCCGATATGGTTCCGCCCGAATCCATGATCCAGTACGGCGGGATGGTCTATGCCGGGCAGAACGGCGAAATCTACATGGGCCCTTCCGGTAATATCGGGCTATACTCGTATGATTCCGCGCAGGAAGGCGTGCAGCCTAGCGGCTTGAAGAACACGTATTATGCCGCGGATGCTTCTTCAGGTTCATTGCTTGCCGCGGCCGGCGGGGATTATTCCGACTTCATCGTGTACATGTCCACCTTTAATCTGCTAGAGGGGACCAGCACGGTCACTTATTTTGCCCTGGACAAAGCTGGGAACATGGAGCTGCCGAAGCGGGTCGTTATTGGAGCCGACTATTCCAGCCCTGAAACGGTTTTAGTGCCTAACGAGAACCAGTTACTGTCCAATGGGGTATTTTATACCAGCGGAATTTCCGGCATAGTCCTTCAGTCTGAAGATGTGGTATATGGAGGTGCCGCTTCCGGGGTTTCCAGTATAAAGGCGCGGATAGACGCTGGCAGGAATGAGTGCCAGCTTTTAGATGGCTGCGCCGCTTATGTTTATAGCGCCCCGGTGATGGCGCCTGAAGGTGCACATACCCTGCACTACTGGGCTGAAGACAATGTCGGCAACCTCGAAGATGAGCTCACGCAGGAAGTTTTTGTGGACACAGTTCCTCCGAAGATGGAGATTTACGTGGATAGCGCAGTGATAAGCGTTGATGTTTTTAATTTGGCCCTTGGAAGTTCCATCACCTTGTCGGCGGTCGACCCAATTGTGGGAGGCAGCGCGGCCGGTCTGAAGGCGATCGGGATGCTAATTGATACTGACCCTGCGTCCTGCGTGTCTAGTCCCACGTATGTATCAAATCCCGGCACCTGTGATAACCCTGTGTATACCCAACCGTTCAGTCTGTCGGAGGGTTACCATAACATTTATCTTCGCCCCGTTGACGCCGTGGGGAATATGGAACTGCCACGGAGTGTCCGGGTCGCTGTCGGAGACGTGGTGGATGATTTGGCCCCACAGGCATCCTTGGTTTTCCGCGAGTACGATGAGGAAGAGTATGGTGGCTATATCAGTTCAGAGACATTCATTGGTGTACTCGCCGAGGACATGCCTGGCGAAGGAGAGGCGTCCGGAGTTCTGGAGAGATACTACTGGGTCGCCCCATCGACCTCTCCTCTGGTCTACTCTCAGGACTTTAGACTGAACGAGGGCATTAGCGTGATATGGTACGCTGCCAAGGATCTTGCCGGCAACCTGTCTGTTGCAATGTCTTCCGCGGTCCGCGTGGATGGCACGGCGCCGCAGGTGGAGTTGGGCATACAGGGCGAGCATTCCGAACTGAACGGGGTCCTCTACTCGGCCTATGGCTCAAGCGTGGTCATAACGGCGGAAGATATTCTGTCGAATGGAGTCATGTCCGGAGGGGTGGAGATACATTACCTGGTCGACTTGAGCACGGCTTCATGCGAAGGCGTTGACGACGACGACCCGGCCGCTCCAGTAGGAACCTGCGCGAATACCGGTTACGCCGGGCCTTTTGCGTTGGCGCCGGGAACTCATACGGTCTACTACACCGCCGAGGACAGGGTAGGTAACGAGGCCGCGATTAGCAGCGTCACGGTGGTGGTGGCCGCGGCGGCCGGCCCGGCCGGAGTTTTCAGCCCCACAGGTTCGCTGAACGTGGCCCGCTACGGCTATTCCGCGACGCTGCTGACGAACGGCAAGGTCCTGATAGCCGGCGGTCAGGCCGGCGCGCCGCTCAATAATATCGCCTCGGCGGAGCTCTATGATCCGGTTACCGGCCTGTTCGGCGCAACTGGCTCACTGAGCATGGCGCGCGAAGGGCACAGCGCCATAGCCTTGCCTGACGGCAAGGTCCTGATAATCGGCGGCGCCCGGGACGGGGAGTATCTTGACCTGGCGGAGCTGTACGATCCCGCCGCCGGCACTTTCAGCCCGGCCGGCACCATGAACGTCGCCCGCATGGGCGCCGCGGTGGCGCTCCTGCCCGACGGCACGGTGCTGGTGGCCGGCGGACGCACCCACGGCAACGTGGAGATTTCCTCCTCGGAGCTCTACGACCCGGTCACCCGCACGTTCAGCAATAGCGGTTCCATGGGTACGCAGCGCGCCGCCTCCGGCGCGGTCCTGCTGGATAACGGCAAGGTGCTGGTGCTGGGTGGCGCCATAGGCGGCACTTTCCTCAATAGCGCCGAATTGTATGACCCTGAAACAGGTTCGTTCACCCCTACCGGGCCGATGCTGGAGGGACGCTACTGGGTCAAACCCACGCTGTTGAACGACGGTAAAGTGCTTGTGGTCGGAGGGCCTGTTTCGGGAGCGGAACTATACGACCCTGCCTCCGGGACTTTCAGCGCCACAAGCCCGATGAGTTCCGCCAGGCTTACCGGGACGGCCGTGAAACTGCAGAGCGGCAATGTTCTTGTCGCTGGAGGTGCTGACGGCGCCGACCTGGCCACGGCGGAGATATACGGTGCAGCGGCGGGGACGTTCAGCCCCTTACCGGATATGAGCGCTGCCCGCGGCGGTATAACCGGCGTAAGGCTGGCGGACGGCCGCGTGCTGATAGCCGGCGGCTACGGCGGCGGGTATCAAACTTCGGCCGAGCTGTTCGTGCCGGCAGGGTGGACCCCCGGTACGCCGCCAGTGCCTACGGCGCAAATGTCGCCTTCTTCCGGTCCTATAGGCGTGCCGTTCACCATAACCGGCGAGGGCTTTGGCAACTACGTGGCCAATTACACCCGCGTGCTGATAGGCGGCGCCACGGCCCCGCTGACGCTGTGGACGGATACCCAGATAAAGGGCACCATCCCGGGCGCGCTGGCCGACGGCGAGCATGAGGTCTATGTGGAGCGCTCGCTTAACGGCGGCGTTACGCGCAGCTCCGCACTAGCCTTCCTGGCAGCCGGTCCGCA
>JAKLHG010000012.1 GCA_022710255.1 Candidatus Hydrogenedentota bacterium | reverse complement strand
ACTGGCGTGCGACCCGAAACTGCTGATTGCGGACGAACCCACCACGGCGCTGGATGTAACCATCCAGGCCCAGATTCTCGCCCTGCTCCGGGAACTGCAGGAACAGGTAAAACTCGCCACGCTGCTGATTACCCATGACCTGGCCGTAGTCGCGGAAACAGCGGACACGGTTGCCGTCATGTATGCGGGAAAACTGGTGGAAACCGCGCCCGTGGCGGAACTCTTTGCCGAACCGTGCCACCCGTACACCCAGGGACTGTTCGCCTCGCTGCCGGCCGTGAATACACCGGGGAAGCGTTTGGCCGCTATCGAGGGGGTGGTCCCTCCCATCACCGCCTTTCCCACGGGATGCCGGTTTCATCCCAGGTGTCCCCACACATTGCCCGTGTGTCGGGAATTGGAACCACCGCTTGTATCCGGAACAGCGCCCCACCCCACCGCCTGCTGGTTGTACCAAAACCGCGAAGAGGTGAAAACGGAGACGACGTCATGATACCCCCCCTGCTCAAGGTGAATCATCTTATTAAACGGTTTCCGTTTAAGGCAGGCGTCTTCTCACGTACTGTCGGCGCCGTGCATGCCGTGGAAGACATCAGTTTCTCCATACCGAAGGGCGCCGTCCTGAGTCTGGTCGGCGAAAGCGGCAGCGGCAAGACCACAGCGGGACGCTGCTTGTTGCGGTTGATCGAACCGGACTGCGGTGAAATCCGTTTCGACGGCACTGACGTTTGCGCGGCGGACAAGCGACAATTGCGTGAACTGCGCCGGCGCATGCAGATCATTTTTCAGGACCCCTTCGGTTCTTTGAATCCCCGTATGACCGTCTTTGCCATGCTGTCAGAAATACTCCGCTTTCACAAACTCATCACGCGCCACGAAATACCACGCAGGGTGGCGGCACTGCTGGACCAGGTGGGATTGCCTGCATCCGCAGCTGACCGGTATCCCCACGAGTTCAGCGGCGGCCAGCGCCAACGGCTCGGCATTGCCCGCGCCCTGGCGGTCCAGCCGGATTTTATTGTGGCGGACGAACCCGTCTCCGCGCTCGATGTCAGTATCCAGGCCCAGATTCTGAATCTGCTTCAGGACCTGCGTCAGTCCCTGGGACTGACCTATCTATTCATCGGCCATAATCTCGATGTGGTACGGCATATTTCCGACCATGTGGCGGTCATGTACCTCGGACATATTGTGGAAATTGCGCCTGCGGAGCGCCTGTTCGCCGGACCGGTGCATCCCTACACGCACACTCTGCTCGAGGCCGCACCGAAAACCGACCCCGGACGCAAAATGGAACGCGAACTTCCCAAGGGGGAACCGCCCAGCCCCATCCATCCCCCTTCCGGGTGTCCTTTCCACCCTCGCTGTCCTCTGGCGGAGCCGTCCTGCGCGCAAACGTCGCAACAGTTGACGAAAATCGCGCCAGGCCATGATGTCGCCTGCGCAGTCCGCACCGGACACAATGCCGTTTCGCCCCAATCCTGACAGGGTCAAGTTGCAGGCCGGGTTGAGCGGAACCGGATAACAGGCGCCTGACACACGCATACGCCCGAAGAAAAAGATGGCTTCGTGCCATGACAACACTGTATCGTAACCCGCCTTTGATATGCAGGCGAAAAAGAAGGCGGGGTTCGTTCTGCCCTATGCATGAAATACGGGTATACAGCCAGTACAAGTCTTTCTTGAAAATACATGTCCTGCCAACGGGTTCCACTCCACCCTGCCTACAGTTTTACTTTCGCCAGGTAGATACTGGTTTTGCCCTCATGGGAGGCATAATAACTGACCCAGAGCAGCCCATCGTACCACACAAGGCCCGGGTAGCTGGTGTCGCCACCACTGGGCAGTTCCAATACGGGCGTATAGGCCTCCGGGGTCAGCGGCCCCAGGGCCATCCGGACATCCGGCACGTACTTTCTTCCTGCCCCGACCATGCGGCCATCGGGCAAAAGGATAAAATTCGGGCCGCCAATCGCCCAATCCAGTTCTTTGAACTGCCACTCGGTATACGGCGCCTTGCTGGAACCAAACCAGGCATTGCGCGAATCCCCTTCCCGCCGTATCAGCGCCAGCATGGTGCCATCGGGCCGAAAACGCAGCGCAGTTTCATTTGGCTTTCCTGTCACAGGGAGTTCAGTTAACGTCGTCCAGTCAAGCCCGTCCTTGCTGTGCATAAGGGTGAGCGTCCATTCCTCCTTTTCCTCGACAGGTCCACTATAAGTGACACCGTAAGCGGTATCGCCATGCCAGGTGGTGCGCCAGAGCCAGTCGCCGTCACGGCATATGGGGGTCGGGTCGAACCAAGTCGTGCCATCGTTTGAAAGACTGACTCGAGGACGCCGCCCCAGCAATTTACCGTCCTGATAAAGTGACCCGCCCATGGTAATCATGAGCCGGTTGTCCGGTGTAAGGCATATTTTAGGGTCGCGCAGATCAATGCCGTCCTGCCGCAGCAGGGCACGCGACGCCCATGATTCCCCGTCGGCTGAGGCGATCACCCGGATACAGCCGTTCCCCTTGACATGTCCCGAAGCCTCACGGAAAACGCAGTACCACGTGTCGTTAAAGCGAATGAGATCCGTAAAGGCATTATGGTCGCCCTGGTCCCATATTTTATTCACCGAAACCAGTTCTGGGGCGTCTTGGGTGAAAGCGGGAGCAGTCAGGGTGGTGATAAAGAATGCTGCAACTATCAGACGTGAAAAAATCATGGAAATACTCCTTTAATAGTTTTTTTTTCTGACAACGTCAGACAGCGTCGCACACAGTAGAACCTATTTCTATAATGCCATAAAGTTATTTTCTGAGCCACCCTTCATACGGTAGCGTTTCAGGCCGGGTATGACAGCATCTTCCGACGGCGCCAATTCACACGGGATTTCTTCCGGCAATACCAGGGTCGCATGGCATCCTTCAGGTACTTTCAGTATTACGTCATAGTACGACTCTTTACGGACAGATTTGAATGTGAAGGCCCCTTTCACCGTATACGCGGTGGCTTCGATATCACCGATGTTGGCCAGTTGTGGACGCACATCACAGGTGGCAAATCCCGGCGAAGTAGCCCGGATGCCCATGATATCCATGAACAACAGGTAAAGGGGACAGACAGGGCAGTGACTCCACTCCGCCGTGGAATCGGGTCGCGCAGTCCAGTTTTCCTGCAGCGTGTTATTCATCACTACCGAGCCCATGGTTGCCCAACGGGTTCGAAAATCTTCAAGAACAACGCCAATACGTCCACCTTTTGCCAGGGCCCAATAGCGCCAGTAGGCGTTGGCCGGATAGGACAGGCCCATTTCCTTTGGACAGGACGCCAGCGCCTCCAGCGCAGCCGCCGTGTTGCCGTCCGGGCATTGGTCAAACAGGATGGACGTTGCCAGGGACCGGTCGCAGAGGCGAATCTCTTTTTCGTCCTCCGCCCAGGGCAGATTGGCTGCAAACAGGCCGCGCTCCCCATCCCAATAACGTGCCCGGGCCGCTTCGAGCAGCGAATCCCCGAAGGCTTCATAGGCGCGCGCCCTGTCGTTCTGTCCGAAGGCAACGGCCAGCGGCGCCAGGGCATGCCGAAACATGGCCGCCGCATAGAGATTAAAAGCACATGATTTATGCGCTGGTTTCTTATAGGCATCGTGGTCGATCCAGACGGTCGGTATACCCAGGTTTTCCACGGGAAGCAGGCCGTATTCCCCACGGATGGATTCCAAATAGGCGGCAAAACGGACCAGGCGTGGATAGGCCTCGGCCACGGCATCCAGGTCGCCTGTTTCAAGGTAATGATTCCAGCAGTCGAAAACAAAGCCGACGCCATGGTCCAGGATGGGTCCCCAGTGGGCAGCCTGCACCTGTTTCTGCATGACCCGGGCGAGTCGGTCGAAGGCGGGCCAACAGTCCAGGAAATACCCCTCCGGCGTCAGCCCCTCGCTGAAAGTGCGCAGAAACCGGGCTGGCAGCAGCGTGTCGCCGAAGCCATAGCGTATGGCAAACAACTGCGGCCCGCAGTCGCCGCTGTATTGTTGCCGCTCCCTGCCCATACCGTCTACTACCACATCTATCGCGCTGTTGTTTAGGGTGTTCGTGGTAGCGTTGAACAGACGTTGCAGTGCAACATCGGCACACTGGACATGCACTGGGTTGGGCCAGTCATAAAGGCGGCGACGCGCTTCCATCTTAAGGATACGCACAGGACGTGATGCATTGCGCACATGCAATTGCACCCAGCGGAAGGATTCGTAATCGAAGGGTTCGAAATGGTTAATACCTTCGCGGCAAATAAAGCGGGTCCACGCGAAGAAATGAGTATCCATCCATGCGGGCCCATCGTCCGCATGGGATTCCTGAACCATCATTTCTACAATCGTGCCTTCCGGCGCATCCACATCGAAGCATGGCCAACCGACGATCTGTTCCTTGAATTCAAAGGTGGCATACAAACCTTCGCCTTCCGCTGTGGCGGGCAGGAGGTATCCGGACCCGTCCGGCAAGGCTTCAACAACCGGTTCTTTGACCAAATCGAAAGAACCCGGGATACGCATGTCAAACCAGTCACGCGGGTCGCGGTGCCAGCTAACCCGGCCGGAATCCGCCAACCCTTTTACGGGGACCACAACCTCCCGGGTCAGCGGTATCTGCCGCGTTCGCAGGGAGCCGTTTTCTTCCTGGACGCGGTCGATCAGGTCATTGCTTTCATAGTTGCCGCAAGCGGCAGGTTTGTCGGGCGGGCAGGTGATTGGCATGGCGTCCAGCCATTCCGGCCCTGGGGTGAAGCCGGGCGTATCCCAGCCAAAGGGATGCAACCGCGCATCGTACTCCTCTTGGAGCGCTCGCAGATACCAGCGTTTGTGTTGGCCCGGCGCATGGGCCCGGTCCAGATATGTCTGCCAGGTGGTATCTGAAACCACCGCCTGCTTCGTGCCGTCTTCAAATTCGATCACGGCATGAAAAATCATGCCCGGCTTTCCTGCAGGCCAAGTGCCGTCACCCAGTCCAAAGTGCAGTACTTCCACACCGATGACATTTTCTCCGGCATGGAGAAACGGCGCGATATCGAAGGGATCCGTTGACTGAAAGCGCGGATCATAGGGTGCGGGCCCCCACTGCACGCGCGTGCCGTTCACAGTCAGGCGGTACCGACTGTCCGCTGTTACCCAGCCCCGTGCACGCACCGGTATGCCCGACGGCAGGTCCAGCGCTTTACGGAACAAGATAAACGTATTGGATAGGGTCCGTTGGGAAGGCATCCAAATCCATTTCGCCGGGGTAAGATTTATCTTGTAAGGACGCAAAACCGGCGTATCAAAATACCGTGCGTCCCAGGTGTCTTGTGTCAGATGGGCATCCAGATATTCTGCACTGACCTCCTGAAGAAAAGAAGGGGCCCCGAGTAGCATGGCAAGCAATACAAGTGTTTCTGTCGACATCGTAGTTCTCCCGGTTCATAGGCGAATCCACCCGTAGGGTGGATACCCGTGTATCTTAGCATGTCTCCGTACCCGAAAATACAACCCTGAAACTGCGATACTGGACTTGTCGTTTGCCGGTTACAGGCGCGGCCTGCCCGCTTGGGCCGCCACGTCCCCGGGAAACGCGGGATCTTCCGGAGACACACCAAAATAATTGCCATTGAAGGTCAGGTTGTCCGGGCCGGTTTGGTTGAAACGTATGGGCTCCCCAGACGTGCTGTAGATGATATTCTTCTCCACAAGAAATCCCTTGCTTCCTTCATCGAAGAAGATGCCATTGTTAGGCGCGCCACCATGGGCAAAGGCGCTTCGATGCACATCATGGAGCAGATTTCCACGCAGCACCGTGCCCGGCTGGTACCCAAGGGTATAGATGGCACCACCGTCCGCAAGAACCTTCATCACATCGTAAATGTGATTGTGTTCCAAGACGCAATTGCGCTGAGTCGTTTCTTCCGAGTCCCATCGGAACCCGATGGAAATGCCCGTGTAAGGCATGTCGCTGATATCGTTATGGTGAATGTGCGTCCCGTCACAGAAGGCGTCGAAAACGCCTACACACCCGTGGTTGACCGCACCACAGCGGCGCAGAGTACACTCGGCCACCGTGTTGCCCGTAGGTACAAGCGCGGGCGCAACCCAGTCCGCAGAAAGCGATCGGTCCCCGGACAGGTAACCGTCCCCTTCCAGGGCATCACCACGCCAGCCTACCATGATTCCCGTGCCGCCGATGTCCTCCAGGTCGCACTGCATTAATGTATTACCGCGACAGCCCGCGCCCAGCACGATTCCGGACGCTCCTGTGTGGGTAACGCGGCATCGCGTCACGCCGCACCCTTCGGCCCGGTGGAATTTCAGCGCGCCAGGAAGCACATACGATCGAGCCTCCATGGAAGTGCCATAATGCCCGGCCTGGATTCCCACATAGCCGAATTCGGGCAAGGCCCATTCGGCATGGGCGAAGGTCAGCCCTTCAAAATACAGGTTGCGCACGGGCATGCCGTCAATACCCTCCACGCTGAGGAGTAATTCCAACCGGGGCGCAATGAACAGCGCTTCATTCGGGTCTTCACCCGGCGCTGCCTGATACAGCACCCTGCCTGTCCGCTGGTCCAGGTACCATTCACCAGGGACATCCACAAAGGCAGGGGCATTTTCCACATAGCAGGGTTTGTCCGGACTGGTGGTAGTCATGCTCCCGTGCCCAATCCAGCCAGCGGGATGGCTCACACGGACCTGCGCACCTTCCACCGTCTTCACGGGCATGCGCGTAATGGACCAATTCTGATAGACCACCAGTTCCGCCTGTACCGCTTCCGCCAGGGAAACGGGCAACGGAGATTTCAACACGATTTCCGTAACGGTATCATCCACGGCCGCCACCCTCAACACGTCTTCACCGTTTGGAAAGCGGCCCCGGGGCAGGCGGGTATCTTCACGAAACAGCTGCCGGAAATACCAGTTCCCTTCGGCAACCTCCGGAAGAATCGCCGTCCATTGGTCTCCTTCGCTCCGTGTCCAACCCGTGACTGGACGGCCTCCACTGAATACAGGAGTCTCGTTTTCATAAGATTTATAAGTGACAACCCGTTTTTCATCCCCGCCATCCGCCGGGATAAATACCAGCGGGGCATCCAGATAATATACCCCGCCCCGGATACACACGATGATATCGCGGGAATCGCAGTCCGTAGCGTGTGCGCGAACAGCGGTCTGGGCTCGCTGCACCGTGGCAAAGGGCGCCTCCAAGGTTCCCGACCCGCCATCATCCCCCCCTGGGGCCACATAAAACGTCACGGGGTACTCAGCCAGGTTCACCACCGAAAGAAATATAGCCATTAAAAACGTGCTCATGGATAAAAACCTCCAACAGTACCATTTAAAAACCCTGTAAACCGTCCCGGCAGGCCATGTTTACAGGGTTCTTCATTTTAGATATGGAGCCGGCGAAGGGAATCGAACCCCCGACCTGCTGATTACAAGTCAGCTGCTCTACCATCTGAGCTACACCGGCATTTTAAAGTATAAATTATAATTCAGGCTAAATCTCTAAAACAACGCGAAATTGCAATGTATTTAGTTTCAACAACCTACATGGACAGTTTTTTCCGCTGAAGAAGTTGGGGGAATGCACAAGCAGGGAACTTTTATCGCCAACGGTGTATCGCTTCCACCAGGGTCTTCACATTTTCAAAGGGAGCGTCATTTTCAATTTCCACATAGAAGATGCTGCCGCCCTGCCGGGCATGATACTGTTCCGCATAGGCTTTAATGGTCGCCTCGATTTCCCGAGGCGTACCCCGGGGCACAAGATACTGGCGGTCGGGATGAATGTAAAGGGTCACCTTGTTGCGGGCGCAGTGCTCGAATAAAGCCGGGTTGGATTCAAAGAATCCGATTTGCGGCCATAATCCATCTATACCGAGCGCTATCAGTTCGTCCAGCGTGCCCTCCATAAATCCACACGAGTGAAAGAAGACCTTTCGTCCCGCTTCGTGGATGGGCGCCATCAGCCGCGCATACCGGGGCACAAAATGTTTCCGAAACAAGGCGGGCGGAAGGATGGGGGCGCCTTGCGTGCCCCAGTCATCGCCAAACATGACGACATCCACACCGGCGTCTAGCATGGCCCGGATTACCTGCCGCCAATAGTTTTCCAGGCGGTCCAGAAAACGCAGTAACCCCGGATCTTCCGCCAGGATATCCATCAGCACCTCCTCTATGGGTCGGAGGGCGTGGAGCCGTTCGAAGATGGAAATGGTACCTTCAAACACGAGATAGTCCTGCCGCTGCTCCCTAATTGCGGCACTATTGAACCCGGGAACAGGCGGGAATACACAGCTGTCCGCTGCATCCCAACATTCCAGGGGATACCGGCGCGGCAGGCCCCAGACGCCAAAGATGCGGTGTTCCCATTCCGTGCCCCACTCGTCTGTACGAAGTTCATGGTAACGGCCGTCGGCGTCAAAGGCGTCGGGAGGCGGACAGGGAATGCGGTCGAAGGCAATGGGATTGTCAGGCGGATATGTGTTGAACAAATCGAGCAGCTTATTGCCATGCACATATAAGCCCGCCGGTGAAGGATGATAGACCACGGGTATTCTATCCGGGGCATTGAATGCGAAAGTGTCCAGCATACGTTGACGTGAGGTCACAGCGGAAATCCTGTCTTCAAAAATGCATGCATCAGGAGTAACAGGGTTTGCTTATTCGGATTCTTTTCCCGTAGAGCCCTGTCGCTTGTTTCCGGAGCGTGTATGCGTTAAAAACCATTCATAAAGCGCGGGGTTGTTATAGGTTTCCGTCCAGGAGTCATGCCCGGCTTCAGGATACACGGTGAATTCCACTTTCCCGCCGGCCTTCTTCAAAGCGTCCACCATTTCCTGGGATGCCTGCAACGGTACCACGTCGTCCTTGGCGCCGTGGAAAACCCACGCGGGCAGATGGGGAATCATGCGGGCCATAAAAGGGTCGCCCCTGCCGCAGATGGGTGCGATGGCGGCAAAGCGATCCGGGTACTCCGCGGCAAGCCGCCACGTGCCGAAACCGCCCATGCTCAGGCCGGTGACATAGATCCGTTCCTCGTCAATCCGGCAGGTGGCGATGATATGGTCCAGCAGGGCGTTGAGCGTGTCTATCTGTTTGCCGCCGCTCCACCATTCGCCGTCGGGACATTGCGGCGCCACCACTACGAAGGAAAGCGCTTTACCTTCTTTGGCAATCAATTTGGGCGGGCCGTGGGTTTCCACCAGGCTCAGGTCATCACCACGTTCTCCCGCGCCATGCAGGAACAGCAACAGCGGCCATTGCTTCGCCGAATCCTCATACCCGTCCGGAAGATAGAGCAAATAATTCGATTCCACGGTTTTACAAACCTCCTTTGAAAAGGACTGCCCATGTGGAATAGCGTCTCCCTCCTGTACCGGCATCCGGGTGGTGCATCCCACGAAGCACAGGGAGAGGAGAATGCCAAGGATTACAGGCCAGATTCGCATGTTCATAGTGTATTCCTTCCCGCACCGCTGTAAGGTTTCAGCCCTACTCCGCATACAACGCGTCAACGTCACCGGAAATAGTACTGTACCATTCCGCTTCAGTTCTCTTCAAAAGCGGGCGGCATTCATGTCCGGCACCACAGTACCGCAGTCTCCACACCCGGGTTCCATCCGGCATGAACAGGAGGATTTCGCTGTGAAATGGCGTGGCCCGCCCTCAATCCGCACGTACTAAACCGAACTGTTGGGGTGAAGCCAATAAACAACGGGACCGATGGAAGCGGCATCCTGCGACTTTACATTAAGACGCCCATGCTGGCGCAAGTTCGGATGAAACCGGCAGGATATCGCTTTAACGAACCACGTCATTTCTTAAATGCGAATTTAAACTTGGGAGCTCACTTGGGAGCTCACACTTGGGAGCTCAGGTTGATACGTCCTCCCCCCATCAGGTATACTTCGCCGTGTTGTCGGGGTGTAGCGCAGTCCGGTTAGCGCGCTTCGTTCGGGACGAAGAGGCCGGAGGTTCGAATCCTCTCACCCCGACCAGTCCTACTTTTTCTTGACCGATATTTGGCGGGTTTTTGGTGTTTTCCCGCCTCTTTTTTTTTTACATCACAAGTACCTTTAGATAAATCTAAATGTAACGATTTTCCTCCACCGAGTAATAACGTATCCATGCCCGCGAGGGGTATTCTATTTGCTAGTTGCTCCATCGCGCAAGGTTTCGGGACCGGGAGCGATTTAGCCGCTTTACTTAATTCCTCAAGGCTTACATGAGCGTAAACCCGAAGCGTTAAACGGGGATCACTATGCCCCACCGCCTTCGCCACCTCAGGTGAGCGTCCTATTTGCGTCCATCCAAAAACCGTTGTTGCCGACACGCCGTCCGAAAGAGTCATCAAACTGGGAAGCGTACCGGCAAGGAATTTGGTGGTCAATATTCTATGGCGCTTTGGTGAATTATGCCAAACCTGTGTCAGGTTGAATTACCGTTCTGGTTGTTGCCAGAATAGACTAATAGTAGGATACGAGTTGTTTTTGTGATTGGGTTGCTGACGGCATAAGACGTTGGCCTTTGAACGCAGCCATACTGCGGACAACGAACGGGAACCATGTTTGAGCAAGCCTTCACAAATATTGATGACGTGCTTTGGAAAGAGGCGGGATGCTCCACGGACTATAAGGTGCATCTCACCGCAATGCAGCAGACCCTTGATGCTGAGAACAGCGACCTCTTCGACGTACTCGCCCACATCGCCTATGCTATGCTGCCCCTCACCCGCCGGGAACGCTCCGACAACGCCCGGACCAACATCCTGGCCCGATTCAACACCAAACAGCAGAACTTCGTCGACTTCGTCCTGTCCCACTACGTCAACATCGGCGTGGAAGAACTCGACCAGATCATGCTTACCCCCCTGTTTCAGTTGAAGTACCACGACTCGATTTCGGGCACCATCGGCGACCTCGGCAGACCGGAGGAGATTGGGCAGGTATTCGCGGGGTTTCAGAGGTATTTGTATAAGGCTTAGAATGAGATGTTATAGGAGGATGGATCGTTCCCAAGTTCCACTTGAGAATACACCTGCCCGCGAAGTTCCACTTCGCGACCCCCGTCAGGCGAGGGAATACACCGTCCGGACCAACGCAAAGAGCAAAATAGAATTCCAAGAGAGCGTGCGTTCCCAAATGGAATTTGGTAGCGAGTCGGAATCCAAGGCCAAAACCAGAGAACAAGATCAATATCTTTTCGAGGAGAGATAATGTGCTTCTGTAAAAGACTTTTGTCGTTTGTTTTCGGCCGTAGACCGAACGACATTCCCTTTATCATCAAGCCAATGGACGAGAATGGCCGGGAAGTCGGTGGAACTCTCGTATCCCATAATCTGGACCACCTTTCGGAAGACGAACGTGCGGCTTTTATTGAGGCTGCCAGTGAATTTACGGAGATACCCTTGTTTGACGGGCATGTTGAATACGGGTATTCCCTTGAAGGTGTAGCGGATGAAACACGGTGTCCGCGTTGTGGCGGCTCCGCTGCGCTCCGCTATGCCAATTTCATTTATATGTCCCAGAAAGCCATGCGTGTTATGTATGTACCTGCGGGCTTCTTCTGCACGCAATGCCCCACGGTTTCTGTGAATGAGGACATAATCCGCGTGGGCGTAGCCGACAAACGACATCAGTACAAGCAGGTGGTGGGGATTGATTACGGGGGTAAGAAAGACGCGGATTATTTTCGAAAATGGAACGGAAAAAGCCTGGTCTACGTATTTGATGATGACCGGAATTTACTGGATATTACGACAACGCCGGAACATAGCGATGTGTCCATGGCGATGCCATCCGGGCGGCATAAACCGACCAGGAACAAACGGAAAAGGCAGCAAAAAAATGCGCGCAAAAGAAACCGGGGCAAGCGATAGACAACACACGCCGGTCCTGTCGCAGGTTGCGTTTTACCAATGAGGATAGTCCATAGTGGAAAACCTGACCCAAGCATACGAAACGCTACGCGGCATCTACCAGAAGCACTGACGAAAACATAAGGAAAACCCGGATTCTGAACAGATGTGCTGTATGTGGTCCACCAACATCCCTCCCGATATCATTGAAGGAACAGAGCCCTTTGAAGCAATTGAAGCGGCTTTCGGAATCGTTATTGACGATGAGGAAGCGCTGGAGTTGTACGACATGACCCTGCAGGAAGCGGCGCAACGGATTTCTGATTTACAGCGACAACAAAACATAGAGCGATAAAATGAAACGAAAAGTCACGACAAAACGCAAGAAGATGCCGCGACTCGATGTGCGGCACGAGGCGGAGTATGTTATCAAGGAAGCGCAACGGGGAATGACCCATGTGGTATCCGCCGGTTCGTTGATGTTCTTTTGCACGGCATCCGGCGATGCCTGGGCGCTCGATCCTGAAGATAACTATGCATTATGGCTTGCCAAAGATGGCGAGCGACAACCCTTTCGTATTTTGGAACATGAAGGCACCTTCCTTGTGCACTGGGACATGCTGTATTTCATTAAGGGTGAAGAATTCATAACCATGGATAAGTCGTGCAATATCCTGCGCATTACAGGCTATCCGACAGAACTGATTGTAAATATGATTCGCGATGCTTCCAAAATGAGGAAAAAGAAATGACCCTGTCTGAAAGGGACCTATACGCACACAAATGGTCATTCGCCCCGCGATTCCGGCGCAACGCTTTTGGGTGGCGTTCGGCCCCGGCGCAGAAGCGCATCACGGAAGCGGTTGCGGAAATCAAGAGAATAGCGCGACAAGAACCCGTATGCGCCGCCGAGGGCGCCGTGATTTTCCTTGAAAAGATATCGCCGGCGATCCAACAGGTGGACAGTTCGTCGGGAGCGATTGGCGGAGTTGTAAACCAGGCCATCAAAGCCCTTGTGGGTATTATCGCCGCTGCTGATGTGGATGATGTCACACGTGACCGGTGGCTGGAGCGCTTGTGGAACGCTGTCGAGCATGATGATATTCCGTATCTGGAATTGTTGCCGGAGTATTGGGGTACTTTATGCGTCACTGCCTCACGCGCCAGCCATTGGGCAGACGGATTCATCGGCGTCGTACGCAAGGTTTTTGCGGAGTCGGCGTTTGGATATTTTAAGGGTACGAGTGCCTGTTTGAGTGCCCTGTTTACCGCGCAACGATACTCGGAACTTCTTGACTTGCTGTCTCTCTGCAAGCGCCCTTTCTGGCACTACCGCATTTGGGGCGCGCGGGTTCTGAACGCAATGAACAGAGCAGACGATGCGCTTCGCTATGCGGAAGAGTCACGCGACACCAGACCGGACCGCTTTCAGCCGTCATTTCTGTATCGTTATGAGGACAATGCCATCTCGGCCTTCTGTGAAGAGACCTTGCTTTGCCGTGGACGCGATGAAGAGGCGTATGCACGCTATGCCATCGAGGCGAATATGAAGCCAACCTATCTGGCCACATTTCGCGCCATCGCTAAAAAATACCCGAACATGCCACCCAGGCGTATTCTTGACGACCTTGTGTATGCGACGCCGGGCAACGAAGGAAAATGGTTCGCTGCCGCCAAATCGGCCGGCCTGTACGATGAAGCCATCGCCCTGGCAAACCGGACGCCCTGCGACCCTAAAACGCTAACCCGTGCCGCACGCGACCTGCATGAGAAAGCGCCGCAATTCGCGCTTGACGCGGGAATGGCGTCCTTACGTTGGTTAGTAGAGGGCTATGGATATGAGATTACCGTCGCGGATGTGTTGGACGCTTACAGATACACCATGATCGCGGCGAAGGCACTTGCTATCCAGGCGCAAACGCAAACACAGATACGCGACATGGTGGCAACAGAACAGGGACGGGACAAGTTTGTGACGAAGGTGCTGGGCGTGACCCTTGGGTTGTAGATAACCCGTATATGAATTTTACTTGATGCTAAACATTTTGCTCGTTCCCAAGTTGCATTCTTTTCATTGCCCACATCCATTGACAAGAATGGAATTTGGGAACGAGCCGGACATACGGATGAATCACTATCTGGCACACAGGTTATAACGCCTGTTACTGTTTTTGTGGGGTTTTGGCGCACCTGGGAAGGTACGCCTACTGCGCGCACAAAAATTATTCAGGCATCTATGAACGAGGGAAGGAATGGATGGCGCTCCTTTTTGTCGATTAGAAACATAACCCTAATTTGGACACGAGTCACCTCCGCGTAATGTTCTTTTTTCCGGGAAGTATCCTAAGCCATGGACCTTTGATGTTTCATACCCAATCGGCTATGATATCCGGAACTTTCCGCAATAGCCGACCTTCCACAGGCAAACATTATGCAGGTAACTATTTATGACACAGGTAACTGTTACTACCGGGCAGGGAACATGGGGTAAACAGAGGGCGTATATCGGTGCTGTGATTTGTATCGTTACGCTTTGTTGTTGTAGTAAATCTGTTTTCGGCGATTGGCCGGATTGGCGCGGGCCGACGGCGGACGGCCACAGCGACGCAGCGGCGCTGCCGTTGCGGTGGTCGGAGACGGAGAATATCGCATGGAAAACGGCGATTCACGATTCCGGCCATTCGACCCCGGTTGTCCTGGACGGCCAGGTGTGGATCACCACGGCCAAAGAGGACGGCACGGTGCTTTATGCAGTGTGCGCCGACTTGAATACCGGTGAGGTCCTTCGGGATATCGAAGTGTTTCGCGTGGAAGACCCCCAATCCATTAACGCGCTTAATTCTTATGCAACACCGTCGGCCTGTATAGAGACAGGACGTGTCTATGTGCACTATGGCACTTTTGGCACGGCCTGTATCGACACCGGAACGGGCGATATTCTTTGGCGGCGTTCCGATTTGAATTGCGATCACATGCAGGGACCCGCCTCCTCCCCCATCCTTTTCGAGGACCTGCTTATCATCACCGTGGAAGGCACGGACAAGCAGTTTATGGCAGCGCTGCATAAAAGTACCGGGGAGACCGCCTGGCTGTATACCCGGCCGTATGAACCTTACAAGGAGGTCAAGCCGGTTTTTCTCAAATCCTATCAAACCCCGGTACTTCTGGAGATTGACGGCAAGACGCAGTTGGTAAGCAATGGCGCCATGATGGTGACGGGGCACGAGCCGCGCACAGGACAGGAACTCTGGCGGGTTCTGTACCGGGACGACAGCACCATTTCGCGCATTGTCCACGGCGATGGCCTGATGTTCGTCAATACGGGCGGCAATCCCGGCGGCACCCAGCTCTGGTCCATTCGTGAAGGCGGCGCAGGCGACATAACCGATTCGCATGTGGTCTGGAAAATGACCGAAGATGCCCCCCACCAGTCCTCCCCCGTTCTTGCGGGGAACTCGCTTTATTCCGTGAGCGACGAAGGGACCCTGCTCTGCGTCAACGCGTTAACGGGCGAACGCGTCTGGTCTGAACGCTTGAGAGGCAAGTACACGGCTTCCCTTCTGGCCGTCCCCGGCCGCATTTATCTTTCGAATACCCGGGGAATGACCACCGTCTTTGAGACGGGAAACCGCTATCACGAACTGGCGGTGAACCAGATTGACGGTGAGTTGTGGGCTTCTCCGGCGGTGGCGGGAAACACCCTGCTGCTCCGCACAAAGACCCATCTTTACCGGATTGCGGACGCTTCCCCGCAATCTGGCTCCCCTTCGCCATAAGAAGCAAGCCTCCGTTTCGGGGAACTGCCGCCCTGTCACCCTGTCGTTGACGATGCCTGTTTTTTTGCCTTCTTGATGCGGTTGATCTCCCGGGACAGGGCGATCCCCCGTGTTCGGATGGAATACCAGGCAAGCCGCACCTTGTCCATGACAAAAAAGCGCCTACCATATTTTCTCAGCGCAGCGTGATCAATATCAATGCCCAGTCCCGGTCCATCCGGCGGCGAAATCTTGCCCTGTTGATGCTGGAACGGCTTTTGGAGAAGGCCGTCGCGGCCTTCCACGGTCCACCCCGGCGGGTTATAGGGATACTCAAGCAGTCCGGTGTCTGCGAACCCGCTTGCGGCGAACAGGTGCAGGTTGATGGCGAAGCCGATGCCGTTAGTCCAGGTATGCGGCGTGTAGGCAAGCCCGTGTTGTCTGCACAGGGCGGCAATTTCAAAACTCTGAGCGATGCCGCCGGTAAAGGTGGCATCCGGCTGAAAGATGGAATAGCACTTCCGCTCAATCATCATTTTGAGTTCTGGCAGTCCGGCAGAATGAAGTTCACCGCCCGCGATGGGCACCCGGCTTAAGGCCGTCAGCGTGGCCAGGTCTTCGTAGGCGTCCATGGGCAACGGCTCTTCGAGCCAGCCCAGGCCCGCATCGGCGCAGGCTTCGGCAAAGCGTTTTGCCCTGGGCAGGTCCCACAGGGGCGCATCCGCGATGATGGTGACACGCCATGCCTGGTTGGCGTCCACGCCCAGCCGCATTTTACCGCCTAGGACGCGGGCCGTCTCGGTCACGTGCCGGATATCCTCCTGCTCGTCAAAGGCGTGCACGCGCAGTTTCGCGGCGCGGAACCCCTCATCATACCGTTGCTCCAGTTCCTCGATGCGCCGTTCCGGCGTTTTCAGTTCGCCGGTTGACGCATACAACTGCACGGTACACGGGCTGCCCCCGAGCATTTCCCAGACCGGTTTCCCCGCATACTTGCCCTTGATATCCCAGAAGGCGGGTTCAATCCAGGCGTTATGCCAGCCGAGATACCCCATCTCCCGCACGCGCTGCTGGATCAGGGGGATGTCTGTGGCCTCCTCACCGATGAGGTACGGTCCCAATATCTCCCCCAGTCCGGCGCGTTCCCGGCCCATCGCCGTGCCCGCGCTGTAGCCGATAACGCCGTCGTCGGTAATCACCTTGATAAGGGTAAACCGGTTTTCCGCCTGGGGCAGGCCGGGTATCCAGCTGGGATAAAACGGCGCCGGCAGCGGAATGGACACATGATACAACTCAACGCGCGCAACGATACCCATAACTACATCTCCTCCCAAAAGAGGGTTTACTGCCACCCCCGCTTTTACAGGGAACGCCCCTTCCTCCCAAATCCGCACGTAAGAACCGAGTTGTTGGCGTAAGGCCAATAAGGACAAGGAACTTAGAAGCGGCATCCTACCATTCCTACGCTCGGATCTAGGTTCCTTTATGTCCCTTGTTTATCGGCTCATAGCCACCATATGAAACAAGAAGGTGAATCCCATAAAGACACCAACGCGCGTCACTCCGATTTTTTCTTGATGAGGTACGCGTCAAGAAAAAGACCGGAATCCCGAAGACTTCCGCAGTCTGTGCGTTAGGCCACTGAATTCCCGCCTTCGCGGGAATGACCGTGGGTGTCCGGTTTTGCTTAAGGTTACGGTTTAGGGGTAACGCCTGCGCTGTGTCTTTACCGTCCTTTCCGTCAGCATGGAGGCGTTGCGTCAACGGCTGAATTCGCGTATCGGCGCTTCATCGCGCAATTCCGCTTCCGTTTCGCGGACATAGATAGAGAAACTCACGGAAGCGGGCGTCAAGTCGATCTGGCCGGTTTCCGGGGAAACGGTCTGCGCGGTCAGTGTGTACTGTATTTCACGTTTCCGCTCCGAGGGCCAGTTGGGATTCTCCGGATTGGGCGGATTACCCTCATCGCCCAGGCGCCGGAAAAACTCTATATCGGCTCCCAGCGAGGGAATGGCACAGGGCTCCAGCCCATACCCATTCAACAGGAGGGCGGCGTCACTGGGCGGTATGGCCAGGTAGACATTCCTGTCCAAAGACCTGGACTCTTGCACAAAGGTTCCGCCTTCATAGTCGGCAAGGTCAACAGAGGAATACCCCTGGTTACAGGAAACCAACAAGCCCATCAGCGAGTAGGGCGTGGGACCGTTCACCGCATTGGGGTCCATCGGCGCCTCTAATCCATTCTCTTGGGCCAGCCCGCGCGCCACCAGGGCACCCTCCTGATAGAGTTTCCATAGCACAGGTACACCCGTCCCGCTGGAACCGGCGGGCAGCGTCGCACGAAACCGTACGCCGGCATTCACGCGCGTAGCACAGGCCTCGGCGAGGGGCGGCAGTGCCACGCGAGTGGCGGCGCCGTAACTGCGAATGGTCCATACACCAGGTGGGTATCCATCGTCAGTTTCATCATCATCATCAAAGAATTCATGGAAAAGATTTATCCGGATGGCCGTATCGATAGCCTCATCGGGGCGGGGCTTGGTACCTTCCTCCTCCGTTTGAATCTTAATATAATCAATCGGATTGGTTCCGCTGAAATCACCTTCATATTGTATAACGTCTTCCGCGCGACACTGTACATTGCCGGCCTCGTCGGCACCGATAATATCAATACATATATCATTGCCGCCAGCAAGAATTTCATCGACCACGCTGCGCAGCGGCCTGCCGGCGACAAGAGTGGTCTCCCGCAAGGGGCCCGCCTGCCAATCGGTGGTTCCCAGCAGGGTCAGCGCTCCCGAGGCTTTGTTCTTGGCATATACCCGGAAAAACGCAAGGGGCGCGCAGGCCGGCAATACACCGGGCAAGGGACCGCGGCCCAAACTCCACGGCAGGTCGATTACACCAGCGCCCGTAGTGGAGTTGCCGTCCATTTGCGCCCTTGGACAACACAGCCAGTATAAATAGATGGAGTTATATTGAGAAGTGTCAAGCAAGTTGCCCGCCCGGTCCGTCGCCTCCAGTTTAAAATTGACCGCGCCATTGCCATTCACTTGCATCTGTAACTGCCAATCCGCCACCAAAGTGTCCCCGCCTGCTTCAGTATCGGGAGAAGCGGTAAAAGTAGCTTCAGTTGGTATTCCCGGCTGTGAAGTCCAACGCACCATGCCCGCAGAAGTGGACGGTTCTGATTCTCCCTCATCGGAAACATCAGGATAAATGGACAGATTATCAATGGAGCCTGAATAACTCTTAAAACCAGCCTGTTCCACGGGAGTGGGTATCCCCTCGGGCTGGGGATCTCTAAATTGTGCGACTAGATTCAAGTACACGGTTTCCGTGTCTCCCTCTGACGGACAATAATCATTCCGTTTCAGGTAAACCCGCATATCTTCCCGAGCATAAGAAGCAGCGTTCTTCGGGGTAATGTCATATTGAGGCGCCCAGAAATTTGGAAAAGTCCCGGTTGGCAGGACACGATACGCGCTTACGGAAGGCGAAGCGGCTTCCGCGTTGGTTCCTTCAACGCTGTGTACCAAAAGTATGGGCGGAATCGTATCGACCAGGGGTAGTACTCCGCACCCATCCAGGGGTTTCACGGTGCCTGAAGTCAGTTCGGTATAATATAGTCCACTAATTCGTCCATCCGTACACAAATCCGCGCCATTTTGGTCGAGATTGAAGGGACCATTAAACCGATAGATATATTCCGCCTTGGTAGTCGAGCCTTCTCCGCTTTCTTCCATCAGGACATAGGGGCCTTCGGAATCCCCCAGTTGCGGAACCAACCGGACTTCGGCAATATCCTGCAAATTGGTACCGGTAAGGGTGAGTCGAAGCGTCTCCCCTTTGCCCAAGAGTTCAGGCTCCACGGAACAACTGGTCACCACCGGAACCACCGGCAAGACCTCCTCTTGCAGAAACACAACCGCGTGGGTGTCACTGCACGCATCAGCGCCAATCTCCTGTACGGCCTCATCAATATCCGGGCAACCGGTATAACCGCCAACAGATTCGATAACGAAGGGGTCCGTTCCCGATTCAAAATCGCCATTCATAATTATATTGCCATACCGCCTATGCAGCCAGGGATAGAGGGTCTCATAGTTTTGGGGCGCATAACTCAGAGAAAAATCATCCAGAATAATGCGAGAGCCCGGCACAGCCCCTTCACCCCAGGATATCTCAACCGCAGGTTGAGCCGTGATACCTGCCATAGCATTCAAGGAGGCGACTACGGTCGAACACGGGGGGCCGGAGACCGTTAGAACCGTGTGGTGGAGCATGACATTTCCCCAAAACAGTTCCAGGGTGGGTGGCATAAACGGGCCGGGTTCTCCCTCACCCTCGCTCTCCCCTTCCTCTTCTCCCTCCGTTTCCACCCCTTCGCTGTAACGCCAGCGAATTCCCAGGCGCGGATTGACTGTGGTTATGCCGCCCATCACCACGACCTGGGTTTGCAGCGGCAGTAAAGGACCGACGTCAACCATCATATCTGAATCCGGAGTCACAATACCCGGCGGGGTATAGCCGGGAATATTCAAATCTGAATTGTAATCAAAACCGTCCAGGGAATTTGGTTCTGTGGGATTGACCACCGATGCCACATCCAAAAACTCTATGGCG
>JAKLHG010000119.1 GCA_022710255.1 Candidatus Hydrogenedentota bacterium | reverse complement strand
TCCGGCTTGAAAGCACACCAACCCTTCCTCTATAGTGTTGATACTGTTTCATTATTATGCTAACCCTTGCTGTGGAGGTGGATTATGTCCCAATTTACAGGCTTGGTAATTGGTATCCCCCGCGAAATTATGCCGGGAGAACGGCGCGTTGCGGTAGTTCCGGAAACGGTCCGCGCGTTTGCTAAAGACGGCGCACGGGTTGTGGTGCAATCGGGCGCGGGCGCGGGCGCGTATTACGACGATGCCGCCTATATCGAGGCGGGCGCGGAAGTGGTTGCAGATGCGCGGGAGGTGTTCCACCGTGCGGACGTGATACTGAAAGTGAAGGAGCCCAAATTCAACAAATCGCTACAGGTGCATGAGGCGGACCTGATATCCGAGGGGGCTTTCCTGGTGTGCTTTTTACATCCGGCAAACCCGCTGAATCATGACATGGTGCGCACGCTGGCGGCACGGAAGATTACCAGTTTTTCGCTGGACAGCATTCCCCGTATTTCCCGTGCGCAACACATGGACGCGCTGACTTCCATGAGTACGGTCGCGGGATACAAGGCGGTCATCAGTGCCGCCCACAACCTGGCCCGGTTTGTACCCATGATCCCGACGGATGCGGGCATCATCGAGCCGGCCCGCGTCCTGGTGGTGGGCACAGGTGTCGCCGGGCTGCAGGCCATCGCCACGGCGAAACGCCTCGGCGGCCGGGTGAAAGCGCTCGATATACGGCCGGAAGCGAACGAACAGGCGCGCAGCCTGGGCGCCGTGCTGGTACCCTTTGATCTGCCGCAAGGTGTCGGGGCCGGGGAAGGCGGCTACGCGCAGCGCTTGCCGGAAGAATGGTATCAGCGGGAACGGGAATGCCTGGCGCCGGTCATCGCGGAGAGTGATATCGTGGTCCTAACCGCGCTGGTCCCCGGGGAACGGGCGCCCATCTTGGTAGACACGTCCATGGTCGAAAGCATGAAAAAGGGATCGGTCATTGTGGACATCTCCATTGACCAGGGCGGTAATTGCGAAGTGACCCGGCCGGGAGAAGAATATTCCTGGCACGATGTGCTGGTCATAGGGTTGATCAATATTCCCGCCTACCTGGCCGTGGATTCCACCCGTATGTTCGCCCATAACCTGTATGAATATATGAACCATATCGTGGCTGACGGCCGAATCGACGCGGATTCACAGGATGAGATCATCAGGGAAGCGCTCGTGACGAAAAATGGTTCCATCGTTCATAAGGGCGCACTTAAAGCCATGGAAGAGGCGTGTGCGTGACCGTACGTTATCCGCAGGAGGGTATTACGATGTCTCTCACGGTGGTTCTGATTTTTGTTGGGGCATGCGCCCTGCTAGGGTATCGTATTATTGCGGCGGTGCCGCCATTGCTGCATACGCCGCTCATGTCCGGCATGAACGCCCTCTCGGGCATTACCCTGCTGGTGGCGCTGGCATCTCTGAAAACAAGCGGAGCCGTATCGTTGCTTGCCTGTACCGCAGTAGTACTGGCCGCGATTAATGTGGTCGGCGGCTACTGGGTAACGGACCGGATGCTGCGTATGTATAAGCGGGGAAGCGGAAAAGAGACTGAAAAATGACGCATTACCTGGTCAACTTCCTGCTGCCTGCCCTGATAACCGCAGGGTTCCTGTATGGCATCCGCCTGATGCAGACGCCGCATACGGCATTGCGGGGAAACCGAATCGGCGCCCTGTGTATGCTCGTGGCAGTACTGCTGGTCTTATGGCAGTATGGACTATTCGGCAGACCGATGGTTTGGGCCGCCCTGATTACCGGCAGCCTTATCGGCCTGCGCATGGCGCAACGGGTGAAAACCATCCAGATGCCCCAGATGGTGGCGCTCTTCAACGGCCTGGGCGGCGCGGCCTCCGCGCTGGTGATATTGGCATGCCTGAATCTCCTCGTCACAGAAACATGGTGGTTCGGCTGGCTGGTGTCCGCGCTGGCCCTTGCCGTGGGCAGCATCACCTTCAGCGGCAGCGTGGTTGCTTCGCTTAAGCTGGAGGGCTGGATGACGTCCAAACCGCTATTCTTCCGCGGACAGTCTGTACTGACGAAGTGGATATTTTATTTCATCCCGACCATAACGGTACTGGCCGTTATTGACAAGAGACCAGCACTGCTTTATGCGGTTACGGTTTCCGCGCTCCTTTACGGCATCCTCCTTGCCATGCGCGTGGGCGGCGCCGACATGCCAGTCATCATTTCGTTCCTGAATTCCCTTTCCGGCGTTGCGGCGTCCGTCAGCGGGATTGCCCTGGGCAACCTGCTTGCGGCAGGCGTGGGCGCGCTGGTCGGCGTGGCCGGGATGATCCTTACGCAAATTATGTGCCGCGCCATGAACAGGGATCTGCTTTCCGTATTGCGCGGATTTAAGGACTACGCGGGTTCGCCGGAGACGGACAATACTCAGGCGGCGGTTTCCGGCGACGCTTCTTCTGAAGCGTCCGCGCGGTTGACTGCCGATGATATTCCGCGATTGCTTCGGGAAGCGCACAAGGTACTGATAGTGCCCGGGTACGGCATGGCCCTCTCCCAGGCGCAACAGGCGGTCAAAAACCTCATGGACGCACTGGAAAAGGGGGGCAAAGAGGTTAAGGTGGCGGTACACCCTGTGGCCGGCCGAATGCCCGGACATATGCACGTCCTGCTTGCGGAAGTCGGGGTGGACTATGACCGGCTTTTTGACATGGCGAAGATAAACCACGAGTTTGCGGAAACGGATGTGGTGGTTGCCGTTGGTGCCTGCGACGTCATGAATCCGGCCGCCGCTTCAACGGAAGGCACGCCTATTTCGGGCATGCCCATCCTGAAGGTATCCGAGGCGAAAGCGGTTATCGTGTGTAATCTCAATGAAAAACCGGGCTATTCCGGCGTGGAAAATACCCTTTACAGGGAAGGTCATGTCATTCCCTTGTGGGGGGATGCCTCGGAAACGGTGCCGGAAATTACCGCCGCGCTCACGCAACAGGGATAAGCGTACGCGCTTGTCCTGCGTTGAGCGTTTCCGCGTGGACGTTGTATCTTTACGCCTACGCAGTTGACCGGGTGTTTTTTCAGGCGTAGTTGTTTTGACAAATCAACCACAAAGTGGTTGTAATTACACCAGGTTACGACGGAATATAGTATCAACCTAGAAACGGCAGTTAACGCTGGAAAAGCCTTTTAAGAGAAAGGACCGAAAGGACTTAAAGGACGTAAAGGACGCACCAACCGGGAAAGCGTTTTACTGTCCTTCTGATCGTTTATGTCCTTTAAGACTTTTGGTTTGAAAGCCGCTTCTAATAAACGCAACCTGTGACATGTGAAAAAGTTAGATATAACAAAAACAATCTTACTCGTCATTGCGAGGCACGAAGCAATCTCATCGCTAAACGAACTTGGTGTAAACGAGATTGCTTCGTGCCTCGCAATGACGATGAATAATAGTCGGCTGATAAGCAATCGTGTTCCTCTCATACTCGAAAATCATGA
This sequence comes from Candidatus Hydrogenedentota bacterium, assembly GCA_022710255.1. Classification (GTDB taxonomy): domain Bacteria; phylum Hydrogenedentota; class Hydrogenedentia; order Hydrogenedentales; family CAITNO01; genus JAAYBJ01. The sequence goes on along the minus strand of JAKLHG010000119.1, from coordinate 5,902 downwards.
CCATGTTTCTTTGAAAATAAACCCCGTCGTGTCGGGGTGGTGTGCTCGCAATGACGAGTGACTGGGTTGCGGGCAAGGTCCGCCTCAGAATTGAGAAATACGATTTGCGAATTGCCGGCACCTTTCTTTGACAAAGTCCAGTCGCCGGTTTCTCCTCGCTTTTCATTCTTCCATGCCGACAGTGTATAGTGTCACATATGAGTTTCATTCATAAGGAGCAACGATAAGGAGCAGTATGAAGATAGGCATCACATGCCAGGCGACGGCGGGCGGCAGCGGTGTGCTGGCCACCGAGTTGGGAACGGCCCTGGCCCGACGCGGTCATGAAGTGCATTTTGTGACCATGGAGGAGCCGTTCCGCTTAGGCCATTTCGAACGGAATCTGTATACCCATTATGTGGATACCATCAACTATCCCCTGTTCAAACTGCCCCCGTATTCGATAGCCCTCGCCAGCAAAATCAGCGAGATTGCCGAGGAGTATGATATCCAAATCTGGCATGCGCACTATGCCATTCCCAACGCCGTGGCAGCGTTGCTGGGCCGGAATATGCTGCCGCCGGAAAAGCGCTTTTGCCTGGTAACCACGCTGCACGGCACAGACATCACCCTGGTCGGCGGCCATCCTTCCTTTTACCGCGCCACGCGCTATGCCATGGAGAACAGTTGCGCCGTTACCGCCGTATCCCGCTGGCTCAGCGAGGAAACGGAACGGGAGTTTCAACTGTCGAAGCCGGTACGCACCATCTATAATTTTCTGGACACGGAACGCTTTCGTCCGCGTCGGGGCAATCGCGTCGCTCTGGCCGAACCGGGCGAGAAGATCCTGATGCATGTTTCCAACTTCCGGCCGGTAAAACGCGTCACGGATGTGGTGCGTGTTTTCAAGAAGGTGCTAGAGCAAATACCGGCGCGCTTAATCATGATAGGCGACGGGCCGGAACGTTTGTCAGCCGCGGGAGTGGCGAAACAACTGGGGATTTCCGATAAAATTCTGTATCTCGGCAATTGCGAAAATATAGAAGAACTGCTGCCCTGTGCCGATATCCTCATTCAGCCCAGCGAACACGAGAGTTTCGGGCTGGTGCCCCTGGAAGCGATGGCATGTGAAGTGCCTGTGATTGTCACCAACAGCGGCGGTATCACGGAAGTGGTGATTCATGGTGAAAACGGATTTCTCTGTGAAGTTGGGGATATTGAGGCCATGGCGGTTTATGCGCTCCAAGTGCTTCGTGAAACGAAGCGGGCCGGGGAAATGGGAAGCCGCGCGCGGGCTCACGTGACGGAACATTTTCCCCGGGATTTGATAGTGGGCCAGTATGAAACGCTCTATGCGGAAATCCTGGACCGCCGCGCGCGCCAGGTGTGCCGCGAAGGGTGTTTCCCGGACCTTCATGGGATTTAAAACGTGGTTTCTCGCGAGCAAAGGCAACGACAGCCTATCCTGGCCGATGTGGCGCTTGGCCTGTTGATATTCCTTTCTCTATTTGCCGCGGGCTATGGACATCTTCGCGCCCTGCGCACGGACCGCTCGGCAGTGACCGGTATTGAGTTGCTTTATGGTCCTTCGGTAATGCTCGCTCTCGGTCATGGTTTTATTGAACCCGACCTGCTGGAATATCCCGCGCTGAGGGCATTTCTGCGGGCCGAAACGGAAGCCCTCCCACCGGATGCCGTACCGGCGCAGGTGCGTGAGAATCCTTCATCGGTGGCTTCCTATCACCGTTACCTGGTGTATACGGTGGCCCTTTTCTGGCGCCTGCTGGGTATTTCCTGGACCAGTCTGGAACCGCTGCTTGCCCTGCTGTTCGCTTGGTCGGGCGTGGCGGTGTACGGAATCATGCGCCTGGGCATGCGCCGGGCCCTGGCCGTTGTCATCACCCTGGCGTTCATGGTCTCCCCGGCCATGCTGGGCACGCTTACCGAACTGCGGGATTTCAGCAAGGCGCCGTTCATCCTCAGCGTGTTACTGGCGTTAGGCTGGTTGATCAGATACAAAGCCGGTTTCCGGACATTGATGCTTGCGGCGGTTTTCTTGGGGCTGGCCGTGGGAACGGGCATGGGATTCAGACAGGATGTGTTTGTATTCCTGCCCTTGTCATTGGCCGTGTTATTTGTTGCCGCGTTTCGAGTGGACCGACAGCCCCGTCTTCCACGGTTGCTATCCCTTCCCCTGTGCCTGCTGTGTTTTTATAGCGCCGCCTGGCCGATGCTGGGACGTATGGAAGGGGCTGCTCACCCCGACCACCATCTTGTACAGGGATTTAGCACCAAGCGGCTGGATAATCTCGGCATCCTTCCCGCCTCCTACCGGCCAGTGGCGTCAGGTTCAGATTGTTATGTCTTCTCCATGCTGCAGGACCATATGAGGCGCGTATGCGGCGAAGAAGCGGGGCATTTCGCACGAAATACAGCCGGTTCCGACCAAGCGGGACGGCGATGGCTGTTGGACGCGGTAACCCTTTTTCCGGCAGACCTGGCGGCGCGCGGCTATGCCGCCGTATGGAGAAACCTGCGCTACGCGGACGCCTATCCGCCAACGTTCTTGGAACCCACGCCCTGGCATCATGCTTTATACGCCGTACACCGCGGGATCGCCGCGCATTTGCATCGTTTCGGAATCGTGTATGGGCTGGCAGCTTTGTGCATCATAGCCGGATACCATCCCGCATTGGGGCTGGGCGCTTACCTGTTTGTTCTCTATGTGCTGGGGTATATTGCCCTCCAATGCGAATACCGCCACGCGTTTCATTTGGCGTTTTTTCCATTTTGGATAGTGGGGTTCCTTGTGGAGCGGACGGTGTCGGCTGTCGGCTACATCAGGAAGCACGGGCTGCCCGAAAGAAACTGGGGGCGGCGCGTGTGCCTGCGTATCAGTTTTGTGTTGGCATGTTGCCTGCTCATGCTGGCGCCGCCCCTCGCAGCACTCCGCCTTTACCAGTCCGCCCGGTTACGCCCCCTGCTGGACGTGGCAACGCAGGCTCCGCGCACCCGGGTCTCCGTCGCGGAACAACACCTGCACGGATGGACCCTGTTTGCGGTAACGCATCAAGAGCCTCCGACGCAACATCAAGATGTCAAGGCGTTATCCAAAATCCTCGCTTCGCTCTTGAGCCCGGAACTGCGCCTGTGGCATGTGCGGGGAAGGTATTTTGTTGCGGAGTTCAAAGCGGAGGCGGGTGTGGACTGGCTGATACAAAAATACGAATCGCCCATTTTCTTCAACGATTTTTCACAACTCGTCCGCCTGCCGGACGTGGCAAATGAGGGTATAATACGCTGCTATTTCCCGGTCTATGAACTGCTCATGCCCAGCCTTGAACGGGAGTTTTTGCTGGGCCGCAACCATTTTACCGGTATTGCGTTGCCCGACAATCAGGCAGACGCGTTCCTGGGGCTCTATGAAGTCGAGATTCCGGAAGAATTGAACCTGTTAATGCACTGCGCCCAAAACGACGGTCATCCACCGGACACCTTGTATCAGCGGATTGGGTTTTCGCCCGACCCGGTGCTGTATTACCAGTCGGAAAAAAACGCCACCGACAATCTCAACCTTGCCGAGGCGGCGCGCCGGTTTAGATGCCGTGAAGAGGCCCTCTTTTTTATACGGGCGCAACTGGTCTTGAGCCGCCAACCCGAAACCCGGCTGGTGTTGGCGGGCTGGCTGCTCGACGAAGAAGCACCGGAAGAAGCCCTGGATGCCGCGTTGGAAATCCGTACGACATCGCCCGGGCTGACCGTACGCAAAGCGAAGCTGCTCGAGATGGTCGGACGGCAATTTCAGGTCCTGGGAAAACCGGCGCCAATGGAAAGGGCGTTTACCGCCGCATGGTCGCTGGTGCCGGAAAAGGAAATCCCGCTGCGCCTGGAACTGGCGATTCTTTACGGGAATACATCCCGGGTCGAGGAGGCCCTGGGCCAATATGGTTCTGTTCTGCTGGTTTCGCCGGAGAATGAAATGGGTATCATGAACGCGGACCTCTTGTTAACGCGGCATGCCAGCCCCGAACAACGTGTTTCATTTTGGGAAAAGATAGCGCGAACCGATCCCGGTGCGCTGCACCCCTGGTTGCGGTTAGGCATGGCCCGGGAGGCCGCAGGCGACCCTGCCGCCGCTGCGGGTGCCTATGCAGCGGCATTTCAGTCTCATCCCGAAGCGCCGGAGGCCGCCATCCGGCATGCGGCCTTTTCCGCAGGCAGCCGGGAAGCGGCCGATGTGCGTTCCCTCTTGAACCGGGCCTTGGAAAATGCTCCTGATTTAAAGCCGCTCGCGGTAGAATGTCTGCTGAAAAACGGAATCGGTCAGGCTGAAACAGGACGAACTGAGAAAGCCCTTACCATATTCTCGCTGGCGGCGGAATATGATCCGCAAAATGAATGGCTTCGGTTGAAGCGTGCCCAGACGCTCGCAATAATCGGAAATACCGGCCAGGCCCGGAGCGATTTCGAATCCTTGCTGGAGGGTCCCTACGGGCGTGACGCCGGGTTCGGCCTCCAAAGGCTTTTACAAGATTCCGATACTCCCCCCCTGGAATACTGGCGGTCTCTTGATGCCAACCATCCCGGGAATGAACATGTGCGTTTCTTTCTTGGCCAGGCCGGCGGGTCGGAAAGCCGCGCCCTGTTCGAGTCGGGCAGCTATGCCGAGGCGGCCCGCACATTGCGGGAGAGTTGTCCAGACCCCTGCGTGAATCCTGAACGGGCCGTTCTGCGGTATCTGGCCGAGTTGTCCGAAACGGGAGGAGAAGCCCCTGCGCTTCAGGTACGCCAGCTGATTCAGGCCAACAAGACCCTGGCGGCGCAAACCCTATCCTGGATACTTTCCGCGATGGAACACCTGAAAGCGGCGGGGAATACGGACCGGGCGGTCACCCTGGCGCAAACCGCCGTTGACATCATGCCGGAAGCAGAGGCGGGATGGTCGGCGCTAGTCCGCCTGTATCTGGATCAGGAGAATTTCGAGGCCGCGGTGGACAGCGGTATCCGCGGACTACACGCGTTGCCGGATGCGAGCCCGCTCGCGGAACTTATGGACGATGCATTCATGCGCATGAACGACCGGGAAAAGCGGCTCCAGGTATGGGAGAAAATCGCGGAAGAACAACCGGATTCTCCCCTCGCCCTGTTGCATCTCGGCCTGGCGTTTGAAGCCGGGGAGCGGTGGCACGAAGCAGCGGACACCTATAAACGGCTGGTGGCAACTAAGCCCGGCTCCCCGGACCTGCACCTTCGACTGGGTTCCGCGCTGGTCCGCGCGGGAGAGGTCGAAGAAGGCACGCGCGCGCTTCTCGAGGCCACGACGCCGGACGTGCGGATATGCCCGCATCCCCGCAACTGCTTCAACAGGCAGGCAATATACTCCTGGAAGCGAAACAGCCGGAACCAGCGGAACGCATGTACCGCCGGGCTGTCGAAATCGCCCCCGAGGACGGCTTTACCCGGTTAAGGCTGGGAGAAGCCCTGACCCAACAGCAGAAAAATGAGGAGGCCGTGGAAGCCTGGAAACAGGCGATACTGCTGGAACCCGACGCCCCGGCAGCGGAGCAAGCCGCCCGCCTGATTCATCGGCGCCTTGCTCCGGAGGAACGCCTCCCCTGGTGGCACATTTTCGCGGAACACTCCCCGGACATTCCGTTGGTCCGTGCCTACCATGCGCTGGCGTGTGCGTGCGCGGGCGACACGGGACAGGCCAAAGAACTGCTGAGAACCATCGCGGTCTCCCAATCCAATGTAGCGGAACACGGAATGATTACCGGCATTCTCACCTGCTTGTCGGGAGATTCGGAATCCGGCGTAACTCAAATCCGCGCGGCAGCGGAGGAGCGGCCGGAACTCAAGGGCGATGCGGCGGACTATCTGGTGGAAATGGGCATCGCCCTGCAAGAAAAGCGCTCGTTTGATG
>JAKLHG010000118.1 GCA_022710255.1 Candidatus Hydrogenedentota bacterium | reverse complement strand
CTGTACCTGTCCCATGTCGAGGGGCGGCGCTGTGCCCAGCAGTTGCTTGAACTGGCCGGCCGCGAACAGTGCGCGGCGGCGGCGGTCAATCCCACGCGGGAGCACCAGGTCGGCCTGTACGGGACCGTGTCGGGCAAGGGGGTTTCGGGCATGCCGGGCGTGTATGTCATCGAAAAGATTATCGAGAAACCGTCGGTCAGCCTGGCGGAAGTGGAACTGCACACGCCGGGGCTGCGCGCGGGGCACTACCTGTGTTTCTTCGGCATGCACGTGCTGCCGCCAAGCCTGTTTCCCCTTATCGAGGCGGAATGCGCCCGGGCTTCGGGCGGGAGCGTCCAGTTGACGCCTGCGCTGCAGGAACTGTCCCGGCGAGAGCGGTACCTGGCGGCGGAACTGCATGGAGAACGGTATGACATCGGCGCGCGCCACGGGCTGCTCCTCGCCCAAATCGCCCTGGGCATGGCGGGACGCGACCGGGACACCATGCTCGCCGAGATAGCCGCCCTGCTTGCCGAATCGAACCGCGCCGGGAAAGGCGCCCCGGGATGCCGCGCGTGAACCCGTTCATTCAGACCATAACGAGCCGGGAACCGGCGCTGCGGGACCGCGCGTTCCATGACCTGTGCGACGGGATGAACGCCGAAACGCTGCTCCGCCGCGCAGGGGAACTGGAACGCTTCCGCAAGGGCGCCGACAACCTCTATGAGCGGGTGCGCGCCACCTTGTTTCTGTACGCCATCCACCGTTTTTACACCAGCGACCACCCGGCGTTTCCGGCCACGGGTCCAGTCCCGTACGACGGTTTTGCCGCGCTCCTTGACCGCCGTTTCGAGGAGGCCATCGCTTGTTTCCTCCATGCGGCCGGCGACAGTGGGCCCACGGGCTCCCTGTTCAGCGCGCTGGCGGAAGCGTATCACCTCCTGGCCTTCCAGACACTCAGCGACCAGGTGCGCCGCAGTGTGCGTGCCAGCCGGGGCAACCAGTGGATGTTCCGGGTTGGCGATGCCGCCGAGCATCCCCTGCGCTGCCACCCGGCGCTGGTTTCCCGCGCCCCCGGCAGCGCCCTGTTCCCGATCCTGCGCGAACGCACGCCGGTGCGGCTTGACCTGAGCCATAGCGGCTGGTCCGATATCTTTTTTCTGGGCATGGACTATCCCGAGGGAGCCCGGGTCGTCAACATCAGCGTGGACCTCGGCGTGTACGGGCGCGACACCGCCACGCGCCCGCCCGTGGAGGCCTGGGTCCGTGTCATTCCCGAACCGCTGTTGCGCCTGACCAGTATAGACCTGGAAACCACCAAGGATATCACCAACCTGCGCGACCTGTTCAATTTTGGCAACGATTACCTAAGCCTGCTCAAGGCGGGCGTTATTGCGTCGGGCTTCATCCCGCCGTCCTTTGAAGGCACGGAACATTCCCTTGCGGACATACTCGCCCGCGTCATCCGTCCCGGCATGGGCCTCGAACTGGTCACCCGGGTCAATGACATTCCCAAGGGTTCCCGCCTTGCCGTATCCACCAACCTGCTCGCCTGCATCATCAGCGCGCTCATGCGTGCCACGGGCCAGACCGAAGCGCTGGAAGGGGGGCTGACCGAAGGAGAACGGCGGCTGGCCGCGTCCCGCGCCATTCTCGGCGAATGGCTGGGAGGTTCGGGCGGCGGCTGGCAGGATTCGGGCGGTATTTGGCCCGGCATCAAGGTGATTGAGGGCGCCCCGGCGCGCGACGGTGATCCCGAGGCCGGCGTCAGCAAGGGGCGGCTCCTGCCGCGGCACCACATCCTCAGCGGCGGCGACCTGCATCCCGAGATTACGGAGCGCCTGGCCGCCTCGTCCTCGTGCACGGCGGCATGGCGCAAAACGTCGGGCCCATCCTGGAAATGGTCACGGAGAAATACCTGCTCCGGTCCCAACCCGAATGGGACGCGCGCGGGCGCATGGGCGTCCTTTTCGACGGTATCCTCGACGCGCTGAAGGCGGGCGATCTTAAAGCCCTGGGCGGATGCACCACGCGCAACTGGAACGACCCGCTCAAGACCATTATTCCCTGGGTGACCAACCGGTTCACGGAAACGATTATCCGCCGCGCCGCGCAGCGGCTGGGCAAAGACTTCTACGGCTTTCTCATGCTGGGCGGCATGTCCGGCGGCGGCATGTGCATGATGGTGGACCCCGCGCGGCGCGACGCCTTTCGCGACGATATCCTGACCATCATGGGCGATGCGAAACGGGAGTTGGAGGACGCGCTGCCTTTTGCCATGGACCCGGTGGTGTACGATTTTACCATCAATGAAGCGGGCACGCGGGCCGACTTGCGCACCGGCGGGGAGGCACTTATGCCGCCCGCCTATTATGTGCTGCACGTGCCGGAACTGGCGCGCCGCAATCCCGCCGAGGCGCCCTGGCTCCGGCGTATCGAACTGGACCTGGCCGCGGCGCGCACCGGCACGGCACAAGAACGGGATCACCTGCTGCGGGCGCTGGTCGCCAACCTGTTCCGGGTCGCCGATCCCGCGTCGCAAAGCGACCGGGTGGCCTGGGACAGGACGGCCGCCGCCATCAAGGCGGCAAACGGCTTCGATCCCATCCAGCACGAGCAGCTGCGTGAAGACCTGCGGCTCGGCCGCATCGGCCTGGCCCGGAACCGGCTGCCCGCCGATACGGACATACAGGATGTGTGGGACGGGGACGTGCTGCGGTATGAAGCGCAGGGTTCCTGCCGCGCCTTGGGCGAGGCCGCGCTGAAGGGCGCGCGCGTTGCCGTGCTTTCGCTGGCCGCCGGCGTCGGCAGCCGCTGGACCACCGGCGCGGGCGTCATCAAGGCCGTGAACCCGTTCATTTACATGGCGGGCAAGCACCGCTCTTTTCTGGAACTGCACCTGGCGAAAACGGGGCAGGCCGCGCGGCGTTACGGCGCGCCGGTTCCCCATCTCGTGTCCACCAGTTTCCTGACCCACGGGCCCATCGAGAAGCATCTTGCCCTGAACGGGAATTACGGCTATGACGGTCCGTTGTACCTTTCGCCCGGCCGGTCCATCAGCCAGCGCTTCGTGCCCATGGTGCGCGACCTCGTGTTTCTCTGGGAGGAGATGCCCCAGGAAACCCTGGACGAGCAGAAGCAGAAGGTGCGCGAGGCCGTGCGCGGCGCGCTCATGGACTGGGCTCGCGACAAGGGCGAGGGAAGCGACTATGCCGACAACGTGCCTGTCCAGCGCTTCAACCCGCCGGGGCACTGGTACGAAATGCCCAACCTGCTGCGCAACGGCGTGCTCGCCGCCGTGCTGGAGGCGCATCCCGCCGTGGAAACGCTCATGCTGCACAACATCGACACCCTCGGCGCCGACCTCGATCCCGTCGCGCTGGGCGCGCACCTGGAGGCGGGCAACACGCTCACCTTCGAGGTGACGCCGCGCCGCATCTATGACCGGGGCGGCGGACTCGCGCGCGTCAACGGCAGGCCGCGTCTTTTGGAAGGGCTCGCCCAGCCCCGTGAAGAGGATGAACTGCGCCTGCGCTATTACAACTCCATGACCACGTGGATCCAGATAGACCCGCTCCTGGAACAGTTCGGGCTGACCCGGGCTGATCTCAAGGGACCCGAAGAACATATTGCCGGGGCCGTGCGCCGCATGGCGCGGCGCATGCCCACCTATGTCACCATCAAGGAGGTTAAACGCCGTTGGGGACACGGGCAGGAGGATGTGTATCCCGTGGCCCAGGTCGAAAAACTCTGGAGTGACATGACCGCCCTGACCGAACTGCGCTGCGGCTACCTGGCCGTCTCCCGGTTCCGGGGACAACAACTAAAGGACCTCAACCAGTTGGATGCCTGGGCCAACGACGGTAGCAAAGCGTATGTGATGGAGAAGTGCGGGTTCTGAACGCGAAAGGCGGGTCCGAGTTTGTCTGACTTGGTCTGACACTGTCCGACATGGTCCGACGTTGTCTGCCCTAGTCTGATGCGGTCTGATTCCGTCCGACGCCGTTTGACCTGGTCTGATACTCGTTCCCAAGTTGTACTTGGGAACGCACCTGTCCGCGAAGTTCTACTTCGCAACCATGGACATGCGCTAGAATATAGCGGCTAGGCCGATGGCAAAAAAGAAATAGAATTTCAAGAGAGATTGCGTTCCCAAATGGAATTTGGGAACGAGTTGAACGAGTTGACATGAGCCTATGGCTCACCCTGAAACCACGAAAATATAAATTTTCGAAGCAGATATTAACCCTAGTATGGTGCCTCCGCGTGGCATGTTTATCAGGACCTATCGCACCCATGTTGCTAAAAAAAATGCGCCTTTGTTTCGCTTCGCCCCGGCTATGGCTGTTCCTGCTTCTGGCCTTCCATCTCTGCGTGAATCTCTGGTGGCTGGGTGCGGACAACCATGCCATCCGCACCGACGAAGAGACGCACATGATTATGGCGCGCGATTATTATAAAGCCCTGTTCCCGCAGGCGGGGGACCGTAGTCTGGGTGCGCGCCTGGCCGCCGTCGCCCGGATCAGGACCGATGTGGGCAATCCCGTGCATCCGCCGCTGCTCCATATTGCCGGCGCGGTTCTAACCCGCATTATCGGGTATAGCGTGGACCGCATGGCTTTCGTCAACACACTGGCCTTCCTGGCCGCCATTTTGGGTGTTTACCTGCTGGTCCGGCGGTTTCTCGAGGGACGGGAAGCGTTCTTCGCCACGCTGGTGTTCAGCCTGACGCCCATGGTCTACGCCTCGTCGCGTTATTTTATGACCGATTTCCTGTCCATGACGCTGGTGGTCTGGGCCATGTATGCGCTGACGCGCAGCGATGGATTTCGCAACTGGCGGGGAACGGTGGTGTTCGGTGCGATGACCGGCCTTTCCCTGCTGGCGCGCACGACAGGGATACTCTATCTTTTTGTTCCGGCTGTGGTCGTGTTTGCCGCCAGCTTCATTTCCGTTTTTAAACCCAAAGATGGCGCTGGTTCGCGGCTGGACGCGGCGGGCAGCCTGCTGGCCAATGCTCTGCTTGTGCTCCTGGTGGCCGCGGCGGTGGCCGCCCCGTGGTATGTCATGAACGGGCGGCAGTTTGTGGGGTACTAGATGCGGCCCAACACGGGCAGTGCCGTGCCGCCCCTTTCCATGGTGCGGTATAATACGGATGAAACGGAGGCGGTGATTCCGCCGGAAAGCGCTTCCGACACCGTTCCGGAAGCGAAACCGGCAACAGCCGCGCCCCCGCCGGAGGCTGCGTCCGCTCCGGGAGGCCGGTGGCGCCTCCTGCTGGAGCGCCGTATTCCCTGGGTGCGTTATCCGGTGATGATCATTAACAATGCCGTGTTTCTGCCAATGTTCGGCATGTTCGTGCTGGGCGCGGCCGTATGCATATGCTGCCGCCGTTTCAGAAGGCGGGGGCTGCCATGGCTGTTGCTGACCTGGGCGCTGGGTTCTTATGTTTTGCTCACGCTGATGCTGAGTTTCGCGACGCCCCGGTACGCCCTGCAGTTGCTGCCCGCGCTGGCACTGCTTTCCACCTTTCCGTTGCTGGCGCTGCCGAAAGGCCGCCTGCGGGCAGGCGCGCAGCTGCTGTACGCGGCGGTGCTGGTGTTTCAATACGGCAACCTGACCTTTCATGCGTACGGCGCCGTGGCCGAGCTTAAACTTCCCGTGTATGCCGACCGGAAATTCCAGAAGGTCTATAACGATCACGGCCTGTACGTGTACAAGCCTGTCTTATGCGGTTCTTTTTCCTATGGCCGCATGCAGGCGCCCATGAAGGACAGTTTCAAGGACCGCCTGTTCTTCGCCATGCTGAAAACGGAACAGGAACGGCCGTTTCACGGTATAACGGCGAACTACGCGAGGCTGAATATTCGCGGCATGGTATTGGATGAGGAGCACTACTGGCCGGACGGCGCGATCCGGAATCCCTTTCGCAGGCTTGATATTCCGCCGGAACTGGCGCCGTACCGGAACTTGAAAAGTTACGGCTGGGGCGAGGATCTGGATGCTATTCTGCCCGCGCTCTGCATGGTGGACTACGTCGCCTACACCACGGAGGGCATAGCCCCGGAAAAGGAGCGGGAATGGCAGGCAACCCTGGCGAGTCATGGCTTTGAATTGATAGAACGCTTTCATGAAGCGCGATTCGGCATGACGCCCGCCCGCTGGTTCGGCCTGATGGCGCGGAAAACGGTGGAACCGCCGCCGGAGGCGCACACCGTGGCGGATATCGACGCACTGGATGTGGAAGGCCTGTATCAATTGCGCCATTCCGCGGCGTTCAGCCGTCTCGGCCCTGAGATGCAGGCCGCCCTTTCAGAGCGCATGCGCGCCCTGATTGGCGCGTGGGGCGCTCCCGTGCCGTTGAAAGAGCAGGTGGATTATTGTCATGCCCGTATTGATCGGCAGTACGGTGATTTTTATAAATATACCCTCTTTCTGTATAACCGGGCGCCTATTACGGAAAATTATCGCATCCTGCTGCAGGGGCTCGTATCGCCGGAACACATGAAGCGTTACTTCAACGATGACAACGGCCAGGCCCATGAATTCCAAATGATAATGGAACCGGCGGTCCCGGCTGGTCTCTGGCCCGTGGATGAGGTGGTCATTGTGCCTTTCTTCAGCGGCATGTTTCCCATTCCGTGCCAGATCCGGTTTGCCCTTTATGTGCCCGGCGAAGGGATCAGGGGCAATATCATTAATCTCGGCCTGGTGGATTTCGGCGCCATGCGCCCGGCCCAAGAATGAAGGGAAGGGGCCCCGAATCCGCACCTAAGAAACCGAGTTGTTGGCGTAAAGCCAATAGGGACAAGGAACGTAGAAGCGGCATCCTTCCGCTTTGCATCAAGAAGGACATGCGGGCTGCAGTCACGATGGAGGCGCCAGGATGCCGCTTCTACGTTCGCGCCATTCCTTACGTGCGGATTTAGGGGGGGCGCCAGCCTGTTGAACCCCCCGGAAACGGCGCGTATAATAGGTTCAGACTTCCCGGTCTCGTCGGAAATACCCATGGCACTGATAAACAAACAAAAAGACGCGGCAAAAAGGGACTGATGACGAAATAGCCATCCGTAACGAAGAACGGACGTCTTTTGCCTCTATGGGCTGTTTCGCTGTCTGTCCCTTTTTGCGCTCGTGGTGGAAGTTATGCATTTTTTTAAAACATTGCCGATCGGGGCGCGCTCTTTTTTTGCCGCTCCCCGGGGCTGGCTGCTTCTGCTGTTGTGTTTCCATTTTTGCGCCAATATCTGGTGGCTCTCCGCGGACAACCATGCCGTGCGTACCGATGAAGAAACGCACATGATTATGGCGCGGGACTACTACAAGGCCATGTTTCCGCACACGGGCGACCGAAGCCTGGGTGCGCGGATGTCGGCTCTGGCCCGCATCAAGGCGGATGTGGGCAATCCTGTGCATCCGCCGCTGCTGCATATTGCCGGCGCGGTGATGACCCGTGTCATCGGGTACGGCGTCGACCGCCTGGCTTTTGTGAACACGCTGGCATTCCTGGCCGCCATCGCCGGTGTTTATTTGATTGCCTGCCGTTTTCTTGAGGCGGGGGAAGCCTTTTTCGCTGCGCTGGTGTTCAGCCTGACCCCCATGATTTACGCCTCGTCACGGTATTTCATGACCGATTTCCTGTCCATGGCGCTGGTGGTCTGGGTCATGTATGCCTTGTTGAAGTCCGACCGGTTTTCCAGCATACGGTGGTCGGCCGTCTACGGCCTGATGAACGGGCTTGCGCTGATGACGCGCACCACGGTCGTCCTGTATTATTTCATTCCCAGCCTTGTGGTCTTCATTATGGCGGCCGCGTTCCTCGTTGAACGGAACGAAGGCGCCCTGCGTTTCAATCAACTGGGCCTCGCGAAGCTCGCCCTCAACACGCTGCTGATTCTGATTATCACCTTTGCCGTGTGCAGTCCCTGGTATATCGCCCACGGCGGCCAGTTCTACCAGCACTGGATGAAACCCCATAAGGGCGGTTCAGGCTCCCCCCTGGCCATACTCGCTTATGATGCTTCCGGGCAGGAGAAGAAATCCGGCGCTGGGGGGGAGGACAAAGAGAAAGAAGAGGACGGCGTCGTCACCGATGCCACCGAGCGCCAGGAATCCGAGGAACCATCGCCGGAAGAAGCCGAAACACCGTCCGCAACCTCGAAGGAACAGGAGGGCGGGGGCTGGCGACTACTCTTGAGCAGGAAGGTCGGTTGGATTCGTTACCCTGTGTTTGTCATCAACAACGCCGTGTTTCTGCCCATGTTCCTCTTGTGCCTGCTGGGTATGGTCCTGGTGCCGTTGGCGCCCCGTTTCCGGCGGTCGTTCACCACCTGGGTGCTGCTTAGCTGGCTGCTGGGCTCGTACATCCTGCTTACGCTGGTGCTTAACTTCGGAACCCCCCGTTATGCCATGCAGGCCCTGCCCGCCCTGGCGGTACTTTCCGCGCTGCCGGTGTTCGCCCTGCCGAAGGGCAAATGGCGCCTGGCCGCCCTGGTCTTGTATGCCGCCCTGCTCGTGTTCCAGTATGGCAATCTTACCGTGCATGCCTACGGTGTGATTGCCGAGGCCAGGGTTCCCGTAATCCTTGACAAGAAATACCAGGCCGTGTATAACGACCCGGGTTTATATTTTTTCAAGCCGGTGTTGCACGCGTCGAGCGCCTACGGCCGCATGAAGGCGCCGACCCGGGAGAATTTCAAGGACCGTCTGTTCTTCTCCATGCTCAAAGCCGATCGGGAACGCCCTTTCTCCGGCATTGAGGCGCCTTATGCGCGGCTGAACATTCGCGGCATGATCCTGGACGAAGAACATTTCTGGCTGGACGACAATGGCGGAAACCCCTTCCGCAGGAACGATATCCCCCCGGAACTGGCGCCCTACCGCAATTTCAGGCATTACGGCTGGGGAAAGGACATGGAAAGTGTGCGTTCCGTGTTGAGCCTCGTGGATTACCTGGCCTATACCACTGAAGGTATCAGCGCCGAGAAAGACCGGGAATGGCAACGCGTCCTGGCCGACAGGGGTTTCGAGGTCATAGACCGGTTTCACGAAGAACGCTTCGGCATGGTTCCGGCCATGGACTATGTGTTGATGGCGCGCACCGTGGACAGCCCGCCGCCCCACGTGGAAACGGAGGCGGACATCTGGAAACTGGGCCCGGAACAACTCTATCAATGTCGCTATTCGGCGGTATATCAAGGGTTGGAAGAAGAACTGCGCCAGTCCCTCACTGCGAGGATGCGTACGCTTTTCGACAAAATAGGCCGCCCCGTCAAAATAAACGATGACGTGGAGTTCCGGGGGGCTGCGGTGTTGAAAAATCCCCACGGAGGCTATGTGCTGCAGTTCATTCTGTACGTTCGCAACAGGCCCGATAAAAACTACCGCATGCTGTTCCGAGGCATTGTTGAGCCCCAGTTTATGGAAACCCATTTCCAGGC
>JAKLHG010000117.1 GCA_022710255.1 Candidatus Hydrogenedentota bacterium | reverse complement strand
TCGCCTTCGACTGGGGTTTCACCTTCGCCTTCAGCAGGGGTTTCACCTTCGCCTTCAGCAGGGGTTTCACCTTCGCCTTCAGCAGGGGTTTCCCCTTCCCCTTCAGCAGGGGTTTCACCTTCGCCTTCTGCAGGCGCTTCACCTTCGCCTTCAGTAGGGGTTTCGCCTTCGACGGGAGCTTCGCCTTCGGCAGCTTCGCCCTCAATAGAGAACACTTTCACGGCTTTCGTTTTAACCCGTCGAAGAGTTCCCATTTCAGTGCTTACAGAAAGGATAACAGTATAGTCTCCCGCCTGCCTATAGGTATGCTTTGGATTCCTCAAATAAGAAGTACCGCCGTCTCCAAATTGCCAAAACCATCCTTGAACATTAAAACTATCCAATTTGGATGTATCAGTAAAGGAAACGGGCAGGGGGGCTTGTCCTTCCGCCGGGCTTATCGCAAAGTCCACCATAACATCCAGATTTCCAGGAAAGATAGTAACAATTCCTTCCCGTTTGAAAACATCCCGGCATAAGAAGTTTCGTGTCGTCAAGGTGACCGTGTAAGAGCCCGGCGTCTCATAGGTATGCCCCGGAGCTGGTTCTGTGACAATGGGACTGCCGTCTCCAAAATCCCACTCGTACCCGGTAATCGGCAATATTCCCGGAAGAGAACGGTTTTCAAACGCCACCTCCAGCGGCGCCACCCCGGATTCAGGTGACACAATAAAGTTACCGCTGGGACGTAAGTAATCACAGCCTGTTAGAACCGCAACAAAGACCAAAGCCAAGGCCAAAGCCAAGTGTCTAAGTGTCATAACAAATCCTTTTCGCGTTTAATTAGCCCTTGCGAATAGAGACTCAACTGTCAGACCTTTTAAGGACGGTGATATTGCCACATCCCAAAACCTTGTCAGAAACTCTGACTGGACAATAAGGCGCCTTTACGCCACCCGATTCACGAAATTGGTCTCATTCCTGTCCAAAAGAAGATCCGTGTACATTTATCATACTGGCAGCCATCAAGGACGTTACCGGCCCCGGCATGCGGAAGTTGCCAAAAGATGTACCCCAGCATGACCATAAGCGTACAGACATAAGGTTCATCCTAAATCCGCACGTAAGGAACGGCGAAGATCGTAGAAGCGGCATCCTGCGGCTTCTATCGTGACTGCGGCCCGTATGTCCGTCTTGATGCAAAGCGGCAGGATGCCGCTTCTACGTTCCTTGTCCTTATTGGTTTTACGCCAACAACTCGGTTTCTTACGTGCGAATTTGGGTTCACATGGGTGATTATGGCGTAAAGTACCGAAAAAATACAAACACATGCTTCCGGCTCCGCCCCATCCCCCCGGCGGTCGCAATGCCCGGACAATGTCCCGCCGACCTCCTAAAAAATTGTGAAATGACACATGGCCATACGCTGACTCACGACCCGGAATCAGCAGACTTTTGGGTAGAAGCAGGCGCATCCGTGAAAACACCGTCCATATGGCTACCGATGCCGCGGCGCGATGCTCCCTCATCCTCCACGGTCATGTCAACGCTTTTCGCGGCGTTTCTCTTCTGCCGCCTTTTGTTTCGAACACCTACCACTATCCCCATAATGGCGACCGCGAAAATCAGCACCAGCACCACCACCGCCACCCCCCGGTTCCATTCCGTCAGCCAGTTATATAACCATACCCACGCCCCGATGGCAATTAAATTACCGACGGTTACCGATACCAGGGTGGTGACAACGGGGAGCCCTATCAGAAACCCCAGGATAGCCCCGACCAGGGCTCCGGTGCTCCAAAAGGGAAATATGACAAACAGCATGAGTCCGACAATTCCATAAGGTTTCATCGTGGATTCATAACTGAGGGCGACCTGATGCAGGTTATCTAAATATCCCCCGATATAGGGAACACGGGTCAGGTGGCGATACCCGCGCACGAAAATCGGGTAGACATAAAAGGTAATGAGAAGGTCGGCAAAGGCGGTTTGGAAAAATAAAAAAATCGGACTGAATCCCATCTCCAGGCCGGAGCCCACCGCCGCTGCCCGTCCCAAAAAGATTGCGGACAAAATAATCCACCAATTATATTGGTAGGGTGCGCCAAGTGTAAGATAGCAAATCAACCATGTCAACAGACAGGCTATCAGCAAGAGGTGCCCCAGGAGCAAAAGGGTGCGCAGGATCCGCGGAGAAGGGTCACCTGAAGTGTTTACTGATTGGGGCTGTTTCATGTATTCTTATCTCGCTGTTCCGTGCCGGGTAGCAGGTTCCGGGGATGTCCGTCCAGAAGGCCAGGCACAAAGGGTTTCCATGTCAAAAAAGCAAAACCAGATTCAGGTTCCCCCGTCCGACGCGAAGCTGGATATCAGCGAGGCGCCCACGCTTCCGGGTTGTTATTTAATGCGCGACGCGGAAGGGAACATCCTTTATGTCGGCAAGGCGAAAAATTTGCGGGCAAGACTCCGTAATTATATCAATATGAGCGACAGCAGGTACAGTGTCAAGTTTCTTATGCTCCGGGTGGCCGCCGTTGAATACCTTACGGTGGATACGGAGAAAGAAGCCCTGCTGCTGGAAAACAGTCTGATTAAAGCCCATAAACCCCGTTATAATGTGCGGCTTCGGGACGACAAAACCTTCATCAGTATCCGCCTCAACTCGTCGGAACGGTTTCCAAGGCTGACTGTGGTACGCCGATGCAAGCCGGACAAAGCCCGTTACTTCGGCCCCTATCACGACACGCGTGCCGCCCGCAAGACCATAAATCAGCTGCAACGCCTGGTTCCCCTGCGTATCTGTTCGGACCATGTTCTGGCGAATAGGAAGCGTCCCTGCATCTATTACCAGATGAAACAATGCCATGCCCCATGTACCGGGTTGATAACGCCCGACGCCTATACCGATATGGTCAACCAGGCACTCATGGTCCTGGAAGGGCGCAGCAATGAACTCGAAAAACGGTTGCGTGCCAGAATGACGGCCCTTTCCGAAGCGCTTCGCTTCGAGGAGGCGGCACTGATACGCGATCGGCTGGCCGACCTGCGGGTTACCGTGGAGCCGCAGCGCGCCGTTGTGCCGGGCCCCGCCGGCGGCCGGGACGTGTTCGGATATTATGCGGAAGGTCAGTTCCTGCAAATCCAAAGCCTGTATTACCGCAATAACGCCATGGTAGGCGGCGATACCTTTGGCTTCGACCGGGTTGAAGTACCCCTGAAAGAACTTTTCGGTTCCTTTCTCCTGCAATACTACGACTCGGCGCCGTACATCCCGGGGGAAATTTTGCTGCCGGCCGCCCTGGAAGAAATGGCCGTGCTGGAAGAGGTACTCACTGAGAAACGCGGTGCGCCGGTGAGGCTGCGTGTCCCGCGTCGGGGACCGCAAGCCCATCTGATACGGCTGGCCGAAAGCAACGCACAACGCGCGTTCATCGAGCGAAAAGGACACGAAAAGGCGGCCCGGGAAGCCCTGGAAGCGGTACAAACCACGCTGCACCTGCCCCGGCTTCCCGAACGCGTCGAATGCTTTGACGTTTCCACAATACAAGGCGATTCAACCGTGGCGGCCATGGTTGTTTTCGAACAGGGGATTCCCGCGAAAAACCGGTATCGCCGGTATACCATTAAACAGACCACCGGCCAGGATGATTTTGCCGCCATGCGCGAAACCCTTCTCCGACGTTATGGCCGGGCGTTGCGGGAGAACGACCTGCCCGACCTGGTCCTGATAGACGGGGGCAAGGGCCATCTGAACGTCGCTTCCGCCGTTTTAAAAACCCTTGGCCTGGAAAGCCTGCCCCATGCCGCCATAGCCAAAGCACGGTCGGAAAACGGGCAGACCTCCTATGAACGCTTCTTCATCCCCCGTCGAAGCAATCCCATTGTGCCGCCTCAGAATGGCCCCGTGGTACATTTGCTCAGCGCCGTACGCGATGAAACACACCGCTTTGCAATTACATTTCACCGCAAGAAACGGTCCAAAGCAAGGCTGACAAGCACCCTGCTGGACATCCCGGGCGTGGGAAAAACAAGGTTGAAACGGTTGTTGACGACCTTCGGTTCGGTCGCACGGCTCCGCGAGGCCAGCGTGGAACAAGTTGCCGCTCTCCCGTCTATAAATGATACACTAGCCCGGCAGATTGTGGAGTTCCTGAAACAGAACCCGGCCCGGCAATAACAGTGTGATCCTTTCTTTCCCGGCGTCAATGGGAGAATAAGGACTATCTCTTGCCGCTGGTAAGTAACGGGAGGAACGCCGGACGCACGCACGTCTATGGCCGGTTCCACAGGGCACCGTATTAAAATCGATGTTAAGCAAACCAAGGAGGTAGGGCGTATGACCGGTATATTCATTACCATTGCAGTGCTGGCATCGGCCGGGGTGCTGATTGCCGTCTATTTATTCTTGTTGCCGCGGCTGTATCCGGAAAAAATACGCACCAATGAGGTGTCTTATGTCCGCACGGGCGACTTGTGGCTGTTACGGGTCTGCCGTTACCGCAAAGAGGCAGCGCCAGGGGAACCGGTCCTGCTGGTACACGGCATGGGAGCCAACCAGAACAATTTCACCAGTCCTCCCGGCGGATGCCTGGTGGACTATCTCTGCGAGAAAGGCTATGATTGCTGGACGCTGGACCTGCGCGGCACCCGTTCTTCCATCGCGCCCTTCAAACACTCCCGAGACGAGGTCAGGATGGAAGACTTTTTCATGGAGGACTTGCCCGCCGTGATCCAACACATTCAAAAAACCACTTCGGTCTCCAAGGTGCACTGGATAGGCCATTCCATGGGCGGCATGCTGCTCTATGCCTTTGTTCAGAAACACGGCGGCGCCTCCCTCGCTTCGGGAACCGCCTTGGGCGCGCCCATTGATTTCACGGACGCGGCAGGAAATGTGCCCACCGGGCTGGTCGCGTTCGGTGGAAAACATCCGCGACTGGCGGGAACAATCATCCGGGGCGCCATCCCGCTGCTAAAAGCGCTCCGAATCGGCCAGTCCGTATTCCCGGTTAACATGCGCAACATACCTAAAACCATGAGCGCCGCGCATTTTGTCAACATGATTGAAGACCCGTTGCCAGAACTGATGCGTCAGGTACGCACGTGGATTACGAACAAGGAATATACGCTTCTCGACGGCAGCATGGACGTTTCACAGGGCCTGTCCGATTTCTCCGCGCCTCTGCTTGCTTTCTATGCCGCCGTAGACCCGTTTATCAATGCCCCCCGTGCCATGGAGTTTTTCGCCACCATAAAACGCAAAGACAAGCGCGCCGTAGTCTGCAGCAAGGAACAAGGATTCGCCGAAGATTACAACCATTGCGACCTGGCCTTCGGGCGAGAAGCCGCCGTTGAAATTTTCGAGCCGGTGCACAAATGGCTTAAAGCCCACCCCTGCCCCGCTCCCGGGGCAAGGCGAAAGAACCCCGCAGCTCCGCCTGAAGAGAAGCCCGCCGCCAAGGTGGAAAGCCCGGCTCAGACTGCTGGAACCGTTGTGGTCTTGACGGAACAATCTGAAAAGGCGGCGCCCGCAAAAACAAAGACGAAAGCCCCGGCGAAACCGAAAGCGAAACCAAAGAGCACCGTAAAGAAAACACCGGTGAAGTCCGCTCCGGAATCCAAAGCCGCCACAACGGCCAAGAAAACAGCCGCTCCGGTGAAAAAAAACGCCCCCGCCGCAAAAAAATCGGGCACCCTTCCGGCCAGGACCGGCACGGTTGAACAAAACGCGGCCAGTGACGCCCTTGAAATCAACCCGGAGGCCCTGGCCCGGGCGGCGAGTATTCGTGCGGCCCGCAATCAAACCTTGTCGGAAATCGATTCTCTTCTGGACAAAGGGTCGAAAAAAAACGGGAAATGATCCCGGGGCGGACAGGCCCACAGTTCCTATTATGACGGCATAAATCAAATTGTCGCTTCATGGGTCTTACAAACAAGAAGAAGTTGAATGCATGCGCGGCCAATTTTTTTTTACACTGGAACCGCAAGGCTCATGAAATACGTTCCAGTATAACCGGTTCTGAACACCGTGCCCGCAAAAAATCCGGAACCGCCACCGGCGCGGTTCAAGAGTAGATCTATAACGCCCATGGGGTTACATGCACCGGAGGCAGTTTCATTTTTTGCCTGGGTGTTGTTGTATTTTCCCGTTTGCGGGGAACGATATCTTCTTTGGCGCCGTGCATTTGGAGACACGCTATGCCTGAACCCGAGCCCCCCATGTCGCCCGGTGAATTTCCCGGCGCCATCTGGTATGGAGAGGAGGAAATGGAAGCGGCCCTGCGCGTGCTGCGCCACCAGTCGCCGTTCCGCTATTACGGCCCCCACTGCGGTTTTGAAGTGCGCCGGTTCGAGGAGGAATTTGCCCGGTTCCTCGCAAGCACCCCAGGCCGTCCCTGGCCCGATGAAAGCGATATCCATGTCACGGCGGTAAACTCCGGCACGGGCGCACTGGAGGTCGCCCTGGAAGCGCTGGGCGTCGGCTGCGGCGACGAGGTGCTGGTGCAGGGCTTTCTCTGGATATCCAGCATCTCCGCCATCCTGCGCAATCGCGCCATTCCGGTGCTGGTGGATTCCGACGACACCCTGAACATGGATCCGGCCGCGCTCCGCGCTACGGTAACACCGCGCACGAAAGTGATTATGCCCGTGCCTATGCTGGGCGGCTGCGCGCGCATTGGCGTCCTCATGGCCGTCGTGAGGGAGATCAACCGTGAACGGGAACAGGAAGGCTTACCGCAGGTGCGGGTTCTGGAGGACTGCGCCCAGTCCCTGGGCGCCTATGCGAAAGGCATTCCCGGCTCCCGGGAGCCGCTAAGCGAAGAGGGTATTCACCGCATCGGCACTTTCGGCGACGCGGGTATCTTCAGCCTGCAAATCAACAAGAACATAACCGCAGGGGAAGGCGGCATGATTGTCACACGGGATACGGAACTGCACCGGCGCATAAACGCTCTGCACAATGCCGGCTACGCGCCGGATCCGTCGAATCCCTGCAACTGGTACGGGGACATACCTGTCGGTTGGGGACACGGCCGGCGCATGTCAGAACTGCAGGGCGCCGTCGCCCGGGTACAGTTGTCCAAACTGGACGCGATTCTCGCGGGCATGCGGCACAGCCACGCGCGCATCGAAGAAGCCGTGCGCGCGCTGGGCATGACGCCCCGAGCGCATGCGGACGCGAAAAATCCGGGCGACACCGGGTATTATTGCCTGTTCCGGCTGCCGCCGGGACCCGCAGATGAAGCGGCGAAAATAGCCCGGGGCCGTGCCGTGAAGCGCGCCTTGGAACCCTGGGGCCTTCATCCCTGGTTCCTGCATGATTTCGAGGTGCACGTGTACTACAACATTCTGCCCCTAATCGAGAAGTGGCCGATCTCGCCGGGATGTCCATGGGAATGCCCCAAAAATGTATTTCACAAAGAATATCAGTATACACGCGGGACGCTTCCCCGGCTTGACGAAGCGTTGGTAACCACCGTGGGCATCAACGTGCCCAGCCGGATGACCGCCATACAGGAGGAACAGATTATAAACGTGCTGGAACATGTTTTCAGGCAGGGTAATGTTTAAGATAGGACACAAGTGTCGGGCCGATGTTTTTCGCGGATTCGGGCGGCCCGGAGGGTTGAACCGATAAAGGAAACTGGTATGAAACGGTTATGCATCTTGATTTGTTTTGTGGTGGCTGCGATGGCTTCGGTTCCGGGTTTCGCCGGGGATGCTCCTCTGGATCTGTGGAGCGTGGACCCGCTTATCAAGGTTTTCCGGGATGCTGTGTTTGTGCCGGGTAGCCGCGCGGAAGTTCATGCCGCCCGCGGCGAAACGGCCACCTTCCAGCTGGTGATGCGTCCCAAAGCGCCCCTGGATACCGTCACCATTACCGTGTCTCCATTGATCAATGAATCAGGCATGCCGTTGCTCGCCCCGGTGAAGATACGGTTTGTCGGGTATGTGAACGTAGACCGGCCCATGCAGAAGCCCTGCGCCGACCAGCTGAGGCAGCCGCCCGCGGACTATCCCGATATACTGCTGGAGCGGGAGACAGTATCCTTCAGCGCCGGCGCGACGCAACCGGTCTGGATTACCCTGCCTGTTCCTGCGGACGCAATGCCGGGGATATACACCGCTGCCGCCCGTGTAACGGCGCGGTCACGCGCGGCCGAAAGCACGATGGAGATTCCCTTGACCCTTACGGTGTATCCGGTGACCGTGGACAAAAGCCGATTATGGGTGACGAACTGGTTCGCAATGCACTGGCCTCATATGAATATCCATCCGGAACCCGAATCGGAGGAATACTATGCCCTGTTGCGGCGGTATGCCCGGAACATGGCGGAGCACCGGCAGAATGTGGCGCTGATTTCTCCCCTGGCTCTTACGCAGTTCGGCGTGAATGAGACCGGGGAACTGACATTCGATTTCAGTCGCTTTGACCGCTGGGTACGCGTCTTTCAGGAGGAGGGCGTGATCGGACGCATCGAAGGCGGCCATATCGGTGGGCGCATCGGGGGCTGGCATTCCGCTTTTGGCGCGTCCATACGCGTGGCGCGCGAAGGCACCGTGGTTTCAGAACAGGCCGCGCCCGAATCGGAAGCCGCGAAATCCTTTTACAACCGCTTCTTTCCGGCACTGGTGGCCCATCTCAAAGAACAGGGATGGTTGGAGTGTTACCTGCAGCACTTGGCTGACGAGCCCATTGCCGAAAACCTGGGCAGTTACCGGGCCCTTGCCGCCCTGGCCCGGGAATATGCCCCCGAACTAAAAATCGTGGAGGCCAATCACAGCAAGGATTTAACCGGCGCCATTGATGTCTGGGTGCCCCAGTTAAATTATCTGCACGAAGCGTATGCGTACTACCGTGAACGGCAGGCCGCCGGAGATGAGGTCTGGTTCTATACCTGCGTGTTTCCCCAAGGCGAATATGCCAACCGGTTTATCGAGCAGCCCCTGATAAAGACCCGACTGCTGCATTGGATCAATTTCGCTTACGGCGTCACAGGGTACCTGCATTGGGGATATAACCACTGGACCGGCGAGAATCCTGCTACGCATACCACGCGCCCCCACGGCGGGCCGCCCTATCTGCCGGCGGGCGATCCGTGGGTTGTCTATCCCGGCGCCGACGGCCCCCTGGACTCCATCCGCTTTGAGGCCATGCGCGATGGTATCGCCGATCATGAACTGTTATCGCGCCTGGCTGAAAAATATCCGGAGGCGGCACAGAAAGCGGTTTCCAGGCATGTCCTTGATTTCGATAAATACGACACGGATGTGGAACGATTTCGCGCCACGCGCATTGCATTGCTGCAGGCACTGTCGCGCCAAGGGGAATAAAAAGCGCAGGTCAAGGACGGAAAGCGTTTCACCCGCTGGAAGGGGACTGTGCGCGATGCACGGAAATAAAAAAGCGCAGGCAGAACCTGCGCTCTAAAAATACTTGCCACGTAATTGACGAACGATACGCCGTCCACCGTATCCCACGAACAAAAGCG
>JAKLHG010000116.1 GCA_022710255.1 Candidatus Hydrogenedentota bacterium | reverse complement strand
AATATTACCGAACTGCCCGAAGAACAACGGATTTTGAAATTATCGTCGAATACAAAACGATTTATCACTAACATTAAACTCATTGCCTATCGTGCAGAAACCATGATGGCTATGCAGTTACGCTCAATGCTGGCAAGAAAACAAGACGCAAGACCCATTATCTGTGAATTAATGAAGGCGACTGCCGACATATACCCGGATGAGCAACAGGGCATCCTGCATATTCATTTACATACACTTACCACCCAAAGAGCACAAACAGCCATTCTATCGTTGCTCGATATACTCAACGATACACAGACGAACTATCCGGGAACCAATATGATTTTGCGATATCATTTGATTGGGAATGAATAGAAACTCGACATATGGGGTCACGAATTTTCCGCCCACATCAGGAAATCTGAAGGTACGCGTTACACTTCCCTTATACCCCATTCCGTTCTGAATGTCAAGATGTATTTTATAGTAGATGTATTTTATAGTAGACACTGGATGTCTTGAAGTCGGGAAACCCTTGGCGACAAAGCGGTGGTGTTTCATGTCGGGAAGTACCGGAAAGCCGGAGGCCATGCTGCGCGAACTGGGCGTGGGCCATATCGGCCATGTGCACCTGACCGATACGGACGGGACCCTGTTCGGGCCCACCTCAAAGCATTTGCCCTGCGGGGAGGGACACTGCGATATCCCGGCCTCGCTCGCGGTATTGTGGGAAGGCGGGTATTCGGGCTGGATTATGATTGACGGCTGGATGATTGAGGATGTCTATCGCGCCGCCCGCAAGGGCAAGCAGGCCATTGATGAGGCCTTGGCGCGTTTCCAATAGTTCAGGGATTGGTCCGCCAACATTTTCTTCTATCGCGGCGGATTCAGTTCTTCCCGGTAAGCGGCGTACAGGGCTATGGCCTCTTCATTCTTGTTCAAGGGGCGCACCACCAGCCTTGCCCGGGCCGAGGCCGTCTCGCCCGGTTGAATATCCTTCCCGAAAAGCGACAAATACAGGGAACGGTGGCCTTCCCCGGCATAGGGCGTCATCACGGCGAAGCAGTCTTCGGGCGGCGCCATCACGACGGCGCAGACACCCGTCTTGGTATCCCGGCGCAGGGCGAGAGGACAGGGGGTCTTGTCGCGTATCGTCCAGTCCACCGGATTGGGTTCAATGGCCCACCGGCCGTCCTGAATGATGGCGGGCGCTCCAGCGTTACAGGGGAAAGCCTGCCAATACCCCTTCTCCAGCTCCGTAGTCTGAAACACCGGGGCGTTGTCGGGACCCGCACACACGGAGGTGTCGGGAAAGGATTCGCTGAAATAGGAAGCCAAAAATGACTCAAAACATTTTAACGTCTGCTGCGCCGTAACGGAAGTGGTCAGGTCGAGTGTGTCCGGCGCCGAGAACCGGTACAGGGCCTTCAATGTAAAGGGCCTGCCGTCCGCAGCCGGCCATCGGACTTCCACGGAACCGTCCGGGTTTAACGTGGAAACACCAGGCCAGTCCCACGCCCCGACACCGTATCGTTTCCCTGCCGTGAAGACACGGTAGTGGCTGAAAATGCCGTACTCGTTTCCGTCAAGATGGCAGCCTGAGGGGATATGTTCAAGCGACAGCAGGCCGACGGAACGTTCTTTGCTTCGCAACGCGCCTCGAAGCACGCCCGTGTCAAAGGAATAGGTCCCGTCGCCGGATACCTTGAAGGCAAGGTCCGGAGGTTCGGTAACACCAATGCCCTGTATGCAGCCTATCAAGGCGGGTATAAGAAGGCACATTCTTTTCATTTACGCATCCTCCAGGGTAGTTATCTTGCGGCTTCTTACTTGAAACCATATCGCAAACCTCACTTCTTCATCTCCTTGATAAAGGAGGCCAAAAGGTCCATATGGCGGATAAAGGTCGCGGTATCCACCACCTCCTCTATCGGATCCTCTTCCCCGTGATACCGCAATTTACCGCGTTCGACCCACGCCCCGCGCGCGTCCAGGGCGTCTATCACCTCTTGTACCCGCTCCGCTGATGGCGGTGTTACGGACGGAGCCGGATTGCTGTCGGGCGGAGGTTCCGGTGTCCCGTCGCGCGCTTCGCGGTAGTCGCGTTCAATCGCATCGGGATCAAATTGCGAAACAAAAGAGTAATGGGTAGGCACGTCCGCGTCGCTGTACGTCAGTTCATACGCTTTGGTGAAATATAAGGGCGTGTTGGTCTTCAACTCATAGAACCGGGCCAGGTTCCCATCGGGCAGGTGCGATGCTTTCAGGTACTCCAGGGCACGGCCCGCGCTGTCAAGATAGCGGCGGTACCCGGTCCGTTCATGAAGATCAAGCAACAGCCGCAATACGCCCTGGGATTCGCCGCCGGTAATGGCGGGCGGCTCGAACTTGCGCGCCCAGGCGGGATGCATGTCGAAATCATATTGCTGCGCCCAGGCGGGCTGCGGCTCGGGCATCTGCGCCAGAAGAATAAAGTCGCCTCCCTTGATCGCGGATGCGCGGTAACGGTCATCGGGGTAAATCTCATCCGCCAGGAACATAAGGGCAATCGTATCGGCAAGGGTGTTGTCGTTCAGCGTATAGTATTCCGTATAGTCGTGCTTCTCATAGGTGCGCGACCAGGATTCAGGATAATCGGCTTTCTTGACGGGATAGTTGTCCGGGTCGGGAAATTCGCTGTACCGCTGGGGCCAGGCGCCGTTGGGATACTGGGCCTTGAGCAGGCTTTCCAGTCCGTACAAAGCGGCTTCATGGATGGCGGCATCCTGAAACGCGAGCGCCCGGTCCACCCGGATAAGGCACCGAAGCGTCGCCTGGGTAGTGTCGTCATCCAGCGTTGTGACGTTGTGTCCTTCCGTCCTGGCGTCACTGCGATAAGCATAGCCCTGACGCTTTTTGGGGTCGAACTCGATACGGTAGTCCCAGCCGCCCGACTGCAGTTGCCCCTTTACCAGCGCCAGCGCGGTTTCAACGGCAGCTTCCAAATAATAGGAATCTCCCGTTTTCTCATATACCTCCAGAAAAATGAGCCCCACAGCGGGTGTACCCGGTGGTTGTACCCAGGCCAGCGTCGCCGTGGCCTTCCCTTCCCCTTCGCGCCGGGCTAGGTCGGCGGAGTATCGCCAGAGATAGCCGCCCTGGACCGCGACCCGTTCGCGGAAAAACGCGGCGGCCTGGCGCATCTTGTCTTTCGCTTCCACCACCAGGGCATCGCCATCGGGATCCTGCGCGCGGACACAAAAGGCGCCCAGGATGATCAGGACCATCGTTATAATCGGATAGTTTCGCACAGGGATGATTTCTCCAGCACTTCAACAGATTACAAGGATGCCGATGCCGGGTTCAAACCCGTGAGGCCGGCCAGACAGTCCACCAGTGGGGGTAAATGTTGACATCAATCCACATTACATTGAAATAATGATGTCCGAACCGCAAGTCTCGTTTACAAGGAAACCAGAAATGACTGTCCGTCGATTGCTTAAATGGACCGCAATCCTGCTCCCGGGGATGGCGATCATACTCTATGCGCTTCTCCTGGCCGGTCTGTGGGCCCTGCAGGACCAGATCCTCTTCGGCCGCAGCTCCAGAGAAATCAAGGAGACCCCCTCGGCCCGGGGATGGCCCTATGAAGAAGTGTGGTGTGCCGTGGGTGATGAGAAGACCCATGGCTGGTGGATTCCGGTTCCGGAGGCGCGCGGCGCCGTGTTGTTTTCGCACGGAAGCGGCCGGAACATCAGTGGGTATCTGGAGGATGCCGCCCTGTTCCGGGAACAAAGGCTGTCCGTGCTGTTATATGACTATGGCGGGTATGGTTCCAGCACCGGCAAGGCCTCCGAGCCACGTTGTTATGCCGATGGCCTGGCCATGTGGGAGTACCTGGTGAAAACGCTGAAGATACCCCCGGAAAAAATCCTCCTGGCCGGCAGTTCCCTGGGCGGGGGCGTAGCGACGGAACTGGCTACCCGGGTTGCCCCGGCCGCCGTCGTTCTCGAAAGCACCTTTACCTCCATCCCGGACGCCCTGTCCGATGCCTATCCCTTCATTCCCGCAGACTGGATTTGCCATCTGCAATTCCGGAACAAAGACAAGATGGCGGGTATCCCCTGCCCTGTTCTACTATTTCACAGCCGGGACGACACGGTCGTTCCCTTTGCGCACGGCCGGCAGTTGTTTGAAAACGCTACGGAACCCAAACAATTCGTGGAAATACGGGGCGCCCATCACGGAGGCAAATTCGCCTCCCGGGATGTCTATTCGGAAAGCTTGAAACAGTTTATCGGGAAGTATCTTTGACCCCGGGAAAACAAGAGTCAATCGAGTATACTTTCCGGATGTACAGACCAATTTACAGGGGCAAAGGCCGGTAGCGTTGCCTAAATCCGCACGTAAGGAACGGCGAAGATCGTAGAAGCGGCATCCTGACGCTTCTATTGTGACTGAGGCGCGTATGTCCGTCTTGATGCCAAGCGGCAGGATGCCGCTTCTACATTCCTTGTCCTTATTGGCTTTACGCCAACAACTCGGTTTCTTACGTGCGGATTTGGGCGTTGAAAAATAGCTTGCATTTGACCCCTCACCTATGATACTTTATCTATAGAATAAGTCTGGAATCAGCGCCCATGAAATTGACCACCCGCAGTGAATATGCCTTACTTGCCTTGTTATTCCTGTCCAGACATGACAAGGAAGACCCGGTGAGCGGCGAAATTATTGCCCAGGAACAAGGCATTCCCCCGAAGTTCCTGCAACAGATTCTTCTGGCCCTGAAGCGGGCCCACTATATCCGCAGCGCCAAAGGACAACGCGGCGGTTATCTCCTTGCCAAGAAACCCCATGAAATCACCATTGCCGAAATTGTCAGACTTCTGGACGGTGCCTTGGCACCGACGGAATCGGTGAGCAAATATTTTTACGAGGCGACCCCGATAGAACGGGAAGAAAAACTGTTGGAGGTGTTCCACGATATTCGGGATTATGTGGCCCAAAAACTGGAGGAAACAACACTTGCTGACGTCAAATAACGATGTTCTTTTTTTTGGGTTTTAATCAGACTAAAACAATATGGTAAATATTACAACTAGGAAAGGAATTGTATGATCAAGACCATCACCATTTTAGGCGGCGAGGGCAAGGCTGATAAGGCGGAGGAAGTGCAACGTATTGACCTCAATATGGGAGATGTCGTGAGTATCGTCGGTCCTACGGGTTCCGGCAAGACGACCCTCATCAATGACATCGAATTGTTTGCCGACGGGGACACCCCCACAAAACGGCGCATCCTGATCAATGGGGAACGGCCACCGTCCGTGTATCGTGATGATCCGTCTCGGAATCCGATTGCCTTAATCACGCAACATACGAATTTTCTTTCCGACCTTCCCGTGCGTGTTTTTCTGGGCACCCATGCCCGTATTCGCTGTGCGGACGGTTCCCGGGCGGATGCCCTGGTAGCGCAGACGCTGGCGTTTGCCAACCAGCTGACCGGAGAACCCGTTATACCGGACAGTCGCATGACCGAACTCTCCGGCGGGCAGACCCGTGCATTGCTGATTGCGGATGCCGCCATCATTTGTAATACGCCTATCGTGCTTTTGGACGAAGTGGAAAACGCCGGCATCCATCGTACCCGCGCCCTGGAACTGTTGCGGCAGTACCGCAAGATATTCATCTTTGTAACCCATGACCCGCGCATTGCGTTGTTATCCGACTTTCGCATCGTGATGCGGAGCGGGTGCATTACCCGGGTTATCCACACGGATGCCGCCGAGCGTACGTTTGCCTTGACGGTGGGCTGTCTGGACGATGCCCTCTCCCGGTTGCGGGATAAAATAAGGTTCGGCAAGCATTTGGAGAAAACGGATTTCACGGAACTGGAGCGGTTCACGCCGGAAAGGGAGGCGGCTTTTCTATGAAACTTGTGATTTGCGCCGGGTCCGCCACAACGGGAAAAACGTCCGTACTGCGCCATGTGGCCCGAAAACTTGTGGCCACGGGCCACCATCTTGCTTTTCTCAAAATTGATGTTCAGTATGCCGATGAAGATGAGGTGTTTGCGCGGGAATTCGCCATACCTACCCGCAAAGTGTATTCCGGCGAACTGTGTCCCGACCATTGCAGCGTGCTGGTGTTGGGAGACGCCCTGAAATGGGCCGGGGAAGCCGGTGCGGATATATTGGTTGTGGAGACGGCCGGCTTATGCCTGCGGTGTGCCCCCTACGTGGACGGAGGCCTCGGACTCATGGTGATGGAGGCGACCAGCGGCATGAACCTGCCCCGCAAAGTCGGGCCCATGCTGTCGCTGGCGGATATTGCCGTTGTAACCAAGATAGATTTGGTCTCCCAGGCCGAACGCGAGGTGTTCCGCGCGCGCATCATGGAAGCGGCGCCGTCCGTCCGTGTGCGCGAGGTAAACGCCTTGTACGGTATCGGGATCGATCCTCTTGTTGATCTTGTCCTTCAGACACCCGATGCGCCAGAGCGATTACTGCTGCGCGGAAATCCGCCGGTCGGTACCTGCACCATTTGTGTGGGCAAGAAAGAAATAGGATGGCAATCCCATTTTGGCGTGGTGCGCGCCCTGGATAACCAGAACTTTTACCGTGGAGAATGACCATGAACACAGAAATGAACATTACGACACCGGACATCGTGCTTCCGGGATTGGATTGCGGTATATGCGGCTTTCGCAAGTGCGCGGAGTTGGCGGCACGGCTGAAACAAGAACCGGACCTGGTGAAGCGATGCATCCACCTGACAGCATTACCCCTGTCCGGAGCGCCGTCCCGCGGGAAAGAGCATCCGATTCCCCGCGAGGATGGCACGCGGACATGCGGCGATTGCAGTTCTTCCGGCATGTCTTGTTCTGCGGATACGTGGGTGGACAGCCTGGACCGTGAATTTGATTTTTACCTGGAACATTTCCCGGAAGACCCGGGGCCCCGTGAAATCATCCTTCCCCATAACCCAATGATTACGCGCGAAATGAACATCGCCGTCGGGGATATTCTGATAGGCAGGCCGCTGGGCATGTCCTGCGGGTGTCCCATTACCCATTGCGGTGTGGTAACCGCCGTGGATGCGCGCACAGGCGTTATGACCTGGTGTGTTACCGGGCCCCTGGACCCGCGCAAAAAAGGGTATAAGGACATCGGCTATTATATTGCGGAAGCCTATGAAGGACTGGTAAAACAGATGCGCCCGGAAAATCTTCGCATCGGTCTGCGGTATTATTTTCAGCCGCGGATGTGCATGCTCCAATGGCGCCACAGCGGACTCATCAATTATCTGAACCGCCTTGAGGACGGATACCAGGTGCGTCTGGAAGGACTGTTCATCGGGTAACCAGAAAACCAGCGCACCGTTCGTTTTGATATCGAAGAAGCGACAGCCCGTATAAATCACGGTACCCCATGTACACAAGGCACTTTCATCCTGAAAGAAAGTGCGGGCGGTTTTTTCGGGGGCTGATACGTGCTTTCCCGCACTTCCTTCCGATTCACGGACACAACGGAACGGCGGAGAATTTACTTTGTGAGAGGCATGTTACGAAAGCCGAAAATAATGCATTGCCAAAAGCCTCTACCCTTCGTCCGGGACTTCGCCCGGAAGAAGAGCGCCTTCGGCGCAACTATCGGGTTATTACACCACTGGGAACGCTGGCATCCTTGACGGCAGGGCTAACATCATAGTCTATCTTGCCCTCTCCAGCCACCAAGGATGGCGGCGGTCCCAGTATTTTCAACGCATAATAAATTGTCAACGAAATCGCCTTAAGCGCCTGAATATGTTTGCAAAAAAAAAACGCGTGCATATTCCTTATTTATTGTCCGTATTGATCTCCGGCACCAGCGTTTTGGCGCGTTCGAGCGCGACGACGTCCTCCGGTGACGCCCCGAGCTGGCCGGCAATGGTGATGGCGGCCTGAACGGCCTCGGCCTTGACCGCCTCATCCGGAATCTGATCCAGTACCAAGTTAAGGGCGGCGGCATGGCCAATACCGGACAGTCCGCTCAGGACAAGTTTCTTTTCATTGGGGGATGCGGCCTTCGTCAAGAGCCACGCAAAGTGCTGGCACACTGTTTCCGGGGCGTCCTGTCCAGGCACTAGTAACCGGACCGCCCCGCGCAGCGCACGGGCCCGCAGCGCATCGTCGGGTGCGGACTCCACCCATCCCAACAGCGTGGGCAGGGCCGTATAGGCGGGCCAGTCGCAAGCGGCACGCGCAGCGGCCTCCGCCAGGGTGGCATCTTCCGTCTTCGTAAGCGCCAGGATAGTCTCAAAGGCCTTCTGGTCGCCGGTCGTGGTAAGCACGCGTATCAGGGCAAGCCGTGTTTCCCCTTCTGAAGCGGCCAGAGCATCAATAAGGGGGCTGACCACCGCCGCCGGCACCCTTGCCGCGGCAATATTCAACGTCTGGCCTTCCTGAACCGTTTGGCTCGCCGGAACCCCGCCGTCCGTGTATTCCACACGCAATTGTTTGACCGCGCCCGGGGCGGCATCACCAAAGTTGGCGTTGTTCGCGTCCACTGAAAAAACGCCGGCGCCGAGTAATTGCCTTACGCGTTCCGTAACATCGGCCTGGGGGCCGTCCGGCAGATCCCCGTACACAGCTTTCGTTATAACCACTGTGGTTTCAGGCGCGGTTCTGGCGCGCTCACAAATGCGGATAAGCCCTTCCTCGGCGGCAACCCCTTCCTCCGGGGAACGCGCCGCGCGCAGGTGTTCCAGGAAGGCGGGCATCTGGGGCGCACCGGCATATTCCTTGGCGCCCTTAAGCGCGGCAAGCCGCACGGATGCCTCCGCGTCTTCGTTGGCCATCGCCATAAGCAGGTCCACGGGCGTGGGCAGCGCGCCGGTGCCGACGAGCTCCACGGCGATACAGCGCACCCGGGCATCATTGCTCTTGAGCAGATCCCTGAGGGCGTCATCTCCTTTTTCCCCGGGGAAATAGGCCAGGCTCTTCCGGGCAGCCGCCGCCAGGGTCTCCTCTTCCGAAGTAATGAGGCTGGTCACCAAGGGAAGCACCGGGGCGTATCCCAAACGCGTGGCGGCCTCCAATGCTGCGACACGGACCGGCGCGGGTCCCGATTCGGCTTCTTTCAAAAGGGCGGGGCCGGCTTTCTTCTTGCCGAGTTCGCCGAGCAGCTGAATCACCGGGACCTTACGTTCCGGCGAAAGCCCTGACAACAGGGCGGCCACTTTCACGGCGGTCTTTCGCTTTCCTTCCATCTCCTGTGCGGCGCGCAGGGCGACAGCGAGGAAATCGGGATCTTCCTCCTGAAGGGCTTCCAGAATCAGGACATGGCCGCCCCCTGCGGGCCCGCGGGATAGGATGGCGCCCCGCAAGGCCCCGGCGCGGAGATGGACCGGCAGGGCTTCCACGGCGCAAACGGTGTCATAAAGCCTTGCGGCCTCGGAAGCGTTGCCTCCCGCCGCCAGCGTTTCCGCGGCAAAGAATATCCCATCCGCCAGGGATTGCGCGAACGCATACGCGAGA
>JAKLHG010000115.1 GCA_022710255.1 Candidatus Hydrogenedentota bacterium | reverse complement strand
TGCTTTTCGAGGAGCAGGCAGCCCAGGCAGGATTCGTCCGGGTCGGTGTGCCTGCCCGGCGTGCCGTTGCGGCACTCGGGGCACTCGCGCAGGTAGGTGGTGGTATAGCTGCGGGCCACGGCGTTGAGGGTGTCGGTGACCGTCATATCCGCATCGCGCGTTTGGGGCTCGGACAGGGCGATCTTGACGGCTTCCGCGGCGCGCAGAATATAGCCGTCCAGGGCGCGGCGCAGGGTGGGCGGCAGGGCGTGGCGCGCGCAGAAATCATCGCCAATCCACTTGTCAATATTCATGCCGCCGAGATGGTCGCCCGATTTGCCCAACTGGACGGCCTTGCGGTCCGCCTGTCCGTCCATGTCAATGCGGACGCACGAGACATCCAGGGTGCCGCCGCCGCAATCGAAGACGGCGAAGCGGGCATCGCCGCTGACCGGGCCGTCGTAGCCGAAGATGCAGGCCGTGGGTTCATCGAGGATGCGCATGCGGCGCACCCCCGCGGACTCCGCCACGGTCCACAGCCATTCCTGAAAATCCTCGAAGGCCTCGACGGGCGCCGTGAAGGTGAACTCGTCGTCGTTCAGCGAGATAATATTCCCCGCGTAGTTCAACGCCATGCGCAGAAAGTCGTCGCCCGCGTCGTAGTACGTCTTGCGCCCCTGGGAGGTCACCTTCGAGTTCCTGTTGCGCGTCGAAATGGCCTGCTTCATCCAGCGCATGGTGTCTTTATGGTCGGCCAGGCCTTCATCCACCACCTGCTGGCCGATGAGCGTCTGCCGCTCGCCATAGTAAATCAGCGAGGGAAGGGCATGCACCACGTGCGGCGCGTCCTCCTGCCGCAGCCGGTACCGAAACTGGGTGGTGATGCCGGGAATCTCGAGGGTCTCGACGCGGTTTTCCGTCTCGTTCAATCGCGCGATCACCGTATTGCTGGTGCCGAAGTCCACTGCAACCTTGCCCATCAGTCGTCCTCCCGGCTGGTGACCATAGCCTTGAGCAGCACCTTGTTCCCGAGGCGATAGCCCGGCACGCACAGTTTGACCGCCTTGCCGGAAGCCACGCTGCCCCCGCTCATGCGCTGGTGCAGGTTGGCGTTGTAAGACGCCTGCTCGCCCGGCGCGCCAATCTGTTCCAGACCGGCCCGGGCAAACACCTTGGCGAGGCTTCCCGCCAACTGCAGCACGTCGTTCACCTCGACCGCATGGCCTTCCTTCGCCGCAGCGGCCAATGCGGCCAGATTCGACAGCGGCGCCGCCGCCTTCGTGAAGAATTGCTCCAACTCTTCGCTGCCCGCGTTTTCCGTGGCGCGTTCCCTGGCCAACTGCACCTGTTCATACTCCTGCTTCATCTTGGCAATGCGCTGGTCCCGTTCAGTCCTGTCCATCTCGAGTGTGGCCACACGGCTGCGCAGTTCCACCACATCCGTGGGCAGACCCGCCATCGTGTCCCGGCCCAAAATCGCGGCAACAAGGCGCGCCAGATACGGGCGTTGATGTGTCATGATCGTGTTTTCCTTATAGGGTTTCGGGTTTCGGGTATAGGGTATAGGGTTTCGGGTTTCGGGTTTCGGGCGCAGATGGTACGGCGACTTGTGTGGCAGGGTTCAACCGTGACTCTGGCCGTGACTCTGGCCTCCTGCATGGTTTGTTCCTTATTTAATTTCATTCTTCCGCGCCCTTGTTGATATTCTTCATCAGTTTTCGGCCTGCTTCTGTGAGTCGGTATTTCTGCAAGCGGCTTTGTGGTTTTTCGGGGAGGGTATACTCTATTAAGTTCAATGTTACAAGTCTCTTAATCTGCTTATGCAGTTCACCCGATACCATTTTATGCCCCAATAAATTCGCCAAACCGGACTTTCCAAGCGGCTCCTCCCGTAACCATACTAGAACCCGTGCCGCCAACAGTGACCCTAGCCGTGACTCTAGCCGCGACTCTAGCCGTGACTCTAGCCTCGGTGTTTCTGATTTATTGGGTTTCTTTTGGTCCGTTTGATCTTTCCGCTCGATGGTTGCCGTGAACAGGCAACCTTCCTGATTATCGGCAAACGCGATTTGAGGCCATTGTTCCAGGGCTCTTTTGATGCCCGAACCGAGTCCGCGATAAGGTAATAGACCCTTTGCCACGTGGGAAATCAGTATGGGGTTGCGGATATTGGAATTGCCCGCGCAAATCTGGTCCACCGTCAGATGATTGGGCAGGTGGCCGGGGCTGACGATTTCGATACGGTCATCGAAGATAAAAAGCCGTATAGGCGCGCTGATAAGATAATCGCGATGCACGAGGGCATTGACCAGGAGTTCTTCAAACACCAGGACAGGAATCTCCGGGGTGCCCGGAGCGTTCACGCCGCGTCCAGCCTGCCTCTTGTACAGATTGCGTTGAATAAATCCCATGGCGCCGTCGAAGACCTGGCGCAATGGCCCGGTATAGTCCTCTAGGGGTTTCGGGTATCGGGTATAGAGACCTTCATCCTTCATCCTTCTTCCTTCATCCTTTCCTGTCCCCCTCAATTCTTAATTATCAATTGTCAATTGTCAATTATCAATTATCAATTCTTCACTCCTCTTCCACCACCGCCGCCTGCTGGTGCGCCATGGCCTGGTCTTTTTCGATAATGGCCGCTTTTACGCCCGAGGTAATCAGCAGTCGCAACACGCTCCGCACGGCCCCCAGGTTGCCTTCGAAAGCCGGCAGGGGCAACGCGTTCATCCGCTGCACATCCTCGGGGGTCGCCCGGGACGGCCACATCTCGAGGGCCACGCTCCTGCTTGTGGCGACGAGGGGAATCCCTTCACGCACCCAGTGTATGGGATCGTTCGACAAGACCGGATACAGCCCGGCGATCTGTCCCGCCAGCCGCACCGGCCAATGGGGACTGGTTTGAATCTTCTGGCGGACCGCTGGGTCCGCCTTGCCCTGCGCCGCCAAAGCCGCCACAATGGGAATTGCTTCCACGGGCGCCGCCTTGTCCAACGCGGCTACCAGGGCGCTTACGGATTTGCCGCCCTGGCCGCCGGCGTCCACCGTGACGGGTTCCACTGAAGCGGTGGCGGACGCGGCGCCCGGTCTCCCGCCTTGCACCGCCTTGCCCGCGCTTAGCTTCAAGGCCTCGCGATAGAGCGAGCGCCGCGCATCACATCGGCTTTTCGTCTGCGCATCCGCGTTTGCCGGCGCTTCCGGCGGCTCCCACCCCGACCCTCGGAAATGCTCGAGCAGGGGATAGCCGTATTTCATGGGCGCTTCGAGGAACAACTCGAACAACTGCGCCCAATCCTTCAGGCGCAACGAGGAGTTGATCTCGATCAGAATATCTTCTTCGTTCCGCTCGTGGCGGCGCTTGCCCTGCAGGAAAAAGGCCTGGAATCGCCGGTCGCCCGACTGCACGACACGCATGATATTGGCCCGCAACGCCTCGTTGCCCTTTTCGTAGGCGTGCCGCACATGCCGGAAATCGTCCTGCTGCTCGAAATAGGCGTCCGTCTGCCCGGTAACCAACAGGTAAACGCAGTTCATGCCGTCATCGGTATGTCGAAACTTTGCCTTCTTGCACAAATTGGCCAGCCGCCCGTTCGGCAGGGCGATGGCCTGTTGTATCAGTTCGTCGAGCGCAACCGGGTCTCGCACCTTTGCCAGTGTATTCCATGCAAGTTCCGCAATGTCTCTATCAGTGTGTTCTATGGCGCGCGCCAGCGCCGGAACCGTTGCAGGCGCCAGCGCCGCCGCCAGCGCTTTCATCGCCCCCATCCTCCGAAAACCAAAGGGGCTGTTTAATCGTTTCTCCAACTTCTCCACGGTCTTCTGGTCCATGAGATCCTATCCTTTTCCGCTTGTTACTCGTTCTGTCATGCGGACACCCGCCGCGATATAGTACGGACACAACACGCGTGCTCACCCCGGCAACAGGGCAACCAGCGCGTTATTTGGTGTACCTGTCCGGCAGGGTATACCGTTACTTGCATTTACTTCAAGGCCGCGAAACCAGGGACAGACACCAGCGCGGCTTAATCTTATTGTTCACCATCCAATCCTCTCGTGCGCTGGAGTCAGTCCCTGCTTTCGCTCCTAGTTGCTGTTATTTTGGGATAAGAAGCAGGTCTGGATGAGACCTTGCTAAACAGTTACCATTTTTTTCTTCGTCGCTACTGCTCCCGCAGGGTCACCTCTTTCAGGCCGTGCGCTACCCGATCAAACCCCATCAGGGAGTATGCCGATATCGCATTGTAATAACTTATTGCCCTCAGCCGCAAGATGAGGACATCATACCCCCTTTTCATTTATTAATAGTTCATGTTTTCAGGTTTGAATTCGTCTCCTTAGTCTCTGCGACTGATGGTCTTGTCCCTGTCTTCCCCAAGAGCTGCGCATCTCGGCGATCCGGTGGTATTGGACGAAAGAAACTTAGCGAGTACAATATTGAGTATGATTTACGATTACGAACTACGACTACGAGCACGACCGCCCCGGTCTTTGTTTCGCGCTCGTGCCTGTATCTCGTAATCGAGATGATTCGCGAAAAAGCCTAATCCAGTTAAGTTTTTTTTATCAAGGTGTTACGATCTAGTTTCTCTGTAGGGATAGGATTGATCCCGGTCAAGACGATGGACCCATCCGGCTGGATAATGGCCTCACGATTGGGTAGGGTGGAGAAGTCCAGGTGGGCGTACCGGGAACTGAAGTGATGAATGCGCTGGTTGCTGGAGCCTATCAGCCCACGGGGATTGCGACAAGCATCGTCATAGGGCCCGGCAATAAGGGTATCTATGTGTTTCAGAATGGAGGCGCCGAGCGGTTGCCGGCAAAGGACGTTCTGTGTGTAGCCAGAAAACGCCACCACGCCCCGGCCAAGGGCTTGTACGGATCGTGACAGTTCGAGCAAAGCCTCGGGCTGCTGGAACGGCTCGCCGCCGGAGAAAGTGACTCCCTCGATGTCCTTGACCGTGGCAAGCGCCGCCAGAATAGAATCTACCTCCCGTTCCTCGCCCCCATCCAGGGCCTGGGCAGCCGGATTAAAACACCCCGGACAGTTCAGCGTACAGCCCTGAAACCACAACACGGCGCGCAGCCCCGGCCCATTGGCCCGGCTGTGGGGCAGGTAGGCGTGTATTCTTACTTTCATGAGGCTGTACCCTTTTTATAGTTGAAGCGTAACTGTCTATCTGGTCCTACCGTTACTTGGATTTACACCAAGGCCGTGAAACCAGGGACAGTCGCTCATGAGGCTTTGCCTCCCCCATAAACGATGAAACTTTGCTGAAGCAGGGACAAACCCGTCCCGGCCTATTGGGGGTATTTGTCAAAAGAAACTGTACGATTATGTGAACACGATTACGAGTACGAGCACGAGCACGAGCACGATTGCGCCGATTCGTGGTTCGTGCTCGTACTCGTACTCGTATTTCGTAATCGAGATGATTCGTGAAAAAAACAAATTCGGTTAAGTCCTTTTATACCAACAGGTTGTGATTTGTGTTTCTCAGCAGACACCAGCGCGGTTTAATCTTGTTGTTCAGAATCCAGTCATCTCGCGCGCTGGAGTCAGTCCCTGCTTTCGCTCATACTTGATATTATTTTGGGAAAAGAAGCAACTCTGGATGAGACCTGTTAGACACTTACGTTGAAGCCTGTAAAACACAAAAAAAACGCGATCACGCCTTCGGCGCGACCAGAGGGGGAGTACCCCCTCTGGACTCCCCCCAAAGAACAAAATTCAAAATATCAAAGGGCAAAAGGGATAAAGATCAAAGGGCTA
Organism: Candidatus Hydrogenedentota bacterium; assembly: GCA_022710255.1. Classification (GTDB taxonomy): domain Bacteria; phylum Hydrogenedentota; class Hydrogenedentia; order Hydrogenedentales; family CAITNO01; genus JAAYBJ01. The sequence goes on along the minus strand of JAKLHG010000115.1, from coordinate 3,751 downwards.
TTGTCCTCGCGCAACGAAAGCCGTCGAGGTGGTCACGGCGCGCCGGGCCGTCGCTGTCGCGGCCGGCGCACCGGAAGCCGCGCCCGCCGCTGAAGTAGTCCCACGAGCCGCCCCGCAAAACACGACTAGAGCCAGACGCCGGCGGTGTAAGGTCTCCACGCATATAACGGTTGTAGGCGTTACTATCATACCAGTCAGCGCACCATTCCCACACGTTCCCTGACATCTGGTAATGACCAAAGGGGCTGCACCCCAACGGGTACTCCCATACGCCGCACGTCGTGCCATTCCCCTTGTTCTTGTCATTGCGGCACTTGTCCCAATCCATCCCGGCGCCCCACGGGTATTCCCGGCCATCCAGGCCACGAGACGCCTTCTCCCACTCCAACTCGCTCGGCAGCCGCAGCCCCGCCCACGTACAGTACGCCTGCGCATCCTCCCAACTCACGCATACCACCGGATGATCCTCTTTATCCTTGGGAAACGTCTTGCCCTGCCATATCGGCGTGCCTAAGTCCGCCTTATCCGGAGGACGGTGGCCTGTCGCGTCCACAAAGCGCTTGTACTGACCGTTCGTCACTGGATGCAGCGCCAGGTAGTACGCAGGCAACTCCACGGAAAACTTCTCGTCCCCTGCCAGAAACGTACCCGCAGGCACCAACCCCATCACCGTGCCGTCCTTCACGTTACGCACCAGCGTCGGATAAAAGACATCATACTTGCGTTCTTCCCCCGCAAAATTGCTGAGCCGCAGCACGCCGCGCCGCAGTTCCTCCATGGAAGGCACGCCGGGCGCTTGGGTATCGTGGGGTTGTTCGATCGCGTTGGGCTTCATGGGGTGCCTTTCAGGAGGGTATCGGGTATAGGGTTTCGGGTATCGGGTTTCGGGTGTCGGGTTTCGGGTTTCGGGTGTCGGGTTTCGGTGTCGGAACCTTCATCCTTCATCCTTCATCCTTCATCCTTTTCTATCGCCCTCAATTCTCAATTCTTAATTCTTAATTCTGAATTCTGAATTCCTAGTCGCGGCGCAAGAATAGATTCACACAAATTACTGTCGCGGTGCAAGTGGAAATACTGGGGACAGGCGCCAGTTATGGTCATTTTGCAAGTATCACGAAAGCCGGTACAAGCACCGGCGTGTCGCGGGGGGAGCTGACTTTGGAGCGTTATCATCTTTGGTGCGCTGTTGCAGTCGCCGTTTTCGTTTTGTCTCGCACTGAATCTCGATGCATTGTTTATTGTTTACGGTATCCTTACCGGGACAGTATCGGGGGGGCGTGCGAATCGGATCATGAGAGCGTTTATTGACCGTCAGGTGGAATTACGATAAAATAAGGTAAGTTGAGAAGCCTTTGAGTTTACCGTAACGGTATACTTGTAGTTACCCACAATTACAGGCTGCGAAATTGGCTATCGCCTCATGAAGTTTGTGTTAGAATCCTGAAGGGATTCCATATCATAGCCCGGGGTTGCGGTACTCCGCTACCCCGGGTAAGGGTGTACAAAATCCGGTTTACCCTGAAAGGGTTGCGTAAGGACGGAACCCCTTTAGTGTAAATGGGGTTCGCGGTTGACTGGCACCCAGGGCGGCGGGGTACCGCAACCCTGGGCTAATATATGCTGCCCCTTCAGGGCAATTCCAGGTCATTGTGCTGTTCCGAATTGTCTGGGCATTACGCAGAATACCGGCAATATTTGTGGGTAATGGCAAGAACGGTATCTGGGGACGCCTGTTTTTTCTCTTCCCTGTTCAGCAACCGCCCCCTGTCTCTCGTCCCGCGTTTGGGGCCCTTACAGGGGTTACTAGTAGGGTGTATCCTTTCCATGTGTCCATCCGCATCTTCCTCCGGCGGGCGTATCGTTATACGCGGCGCCCGCGAACATAATCTCAAGAATCTTTCCGTTGAATTGCCCCGTGACCGTCTGATCGTCATTACCGGCCTGAGCGGTTCGGGTAAGTCCAGCCTTGCTTTCGATACCATTTATGCCGAGGGACAGCGTCGTTACGTGGAGAGCCTGTCGGCCTATGCGCGCCAGTTCCTGGACCAGATGGACAAGCCCGATGTGGAGTATATCGAGGGATTGAGTCCGGCCATTTCCATCGAGCAGAAGACAACGCACCGCAATCCCCGTTCCACCGTCGGCACGGTCACCGAAATTTATGATTATCTGCGCCTGCTCTTTGCCCGGGCAGGTAACCCCCACTGCCATAAATGCGGCAAGCCGATTGAATCGCAGACGCCCCAGAGCATTGTGGACAGCATTCTCGCCTTTCCCCAGGGCACGCGGGTGCAGCTGATGGCGCCGCTGGTACGCCAGCGCAAAGGCCACTATCAGAAGGTGTTCACGGACGTCAAACAGCAGGGATACGCCCGTGTCCGTGTGGACGGCGCGTTTTATCATGTGGAAGACGATATCGAAATGGAACGATACGTGAAACATGACATCGACGTTGTCGTAGACCGGCTTTCCGTCAACGCCGATTCCCGGAAACGTTTTACCGATTCCGTGGAAACGTGTTTGAGACTGGGTAAAGGGCTGATCCGGGTCTGGTATGAAAGCCCAGGTGCGGAGCCTGCGGAACTGCTGCAAAGCGAACACCTGGCCTGTATCGAATGCGGTGTGGTCATGGAAGAACTCGAACCGCGTATGTTCTCCTTCAATAATCCGAATGGCGCCTGTCCGCGTTGCACGGGGCTGGGCGAAGTGATGGAGGTGGCGCCGGAATTGGTGATTCCCGACGCGGAACTATCCATTGAGGACGGGGCGGTGCGCCCGTGGAGTATTCGCCGGTTGCTGGACGGCATGTACCGCAAAATGCTCCTGTCCGTGTGCCGCCATTACAAACAGTCGCCCAAAACAGCCTGGCGCAACCTGCCGGAGGCTTTCAGGCAGGTTGTCCTTTACGGTTCCGGAGGCGAGGAAATATCCTTTTCTTTTGAAAGCGAGAACAGCAATTACAAGACGCGCCGCCCCTTTGAAGGAGTGATTCCAAACCTGGAACGGCGCTTCCGCGATACCGATTCCAATCGGGCACGGGACATGATTACGGAATTCATGGCGACGCGGCCATGTCCCGCCTGTAATGGGGCGCGGCTGCGGCCCGAGTCCTGTGCCGTGCGTGTGGCGGGAGCAACCATCACCGATGTGACGGCTCTTTCCATCCAAAAGGCGTTTGAATTTTTTTTCACGTTACGGCTGGATGCCACCCGGGCGAAAATCGCCGAGCGGATCCTCAAGGAAATTCGGGAGCGCCTGGGTTTTCTGAACAGCGTCGGGCTGAACTACCTGAGCCTGGACCGCCACGCGGGTTCGTTGTCCGGGGGGGAATCCCAGCGGATCCGGCTGGCCACACAAGTGGGCAGCGGGCTGGTCGGGGTGCTCTATGTCCTCGATGAACCCAGCATCGGCCTGCACCAGCGGGATAACGAAAAACTGCTTGCGACATTGAAGCGGCTTCGCGACCTCGGCAATACCGTTATCGTGGTGGAACATGACGAGGACACCATCCTTGCCGCGGATTACGTGCTTGACCTGGGACCGGGCGCCGGGGTGCACGGGGGCGCCATTGTGGCGGAGGGAACGCCCAAGGAGATCATGCGCTGCAAAACGTCGTTGACCGGACAGTACCTGCGGGGGGATTTGAAAATACCCTTGCCGGAAAAGCGCCGTCCCGGCAACGGCAATACCCTTTCCATTCGAAAGGCGGCCCATAACAACCTGAAAAACATAGATGTCACTTTCCCGCTGG
>JAKLHG010000114.1 GCA_022710255.1 Candidatus Hydrogenedentota bacterium | reverse complement strand
CGCAGGTTTGTCAACGCCTCGTTTATGGCATCGGCCGCCTGCGCGCTGGCCCATTCCAGGTACTTCAGGTCGGCGTGATGTTCCAGGTTCTCATCCGGGAACCCGTAGGCATCGGGCGCGCTATGGGTGTGTGTGGCGCCGATAAGGATGTTTTCCGGGGGAATGGCGGGCACCAGGCGGCGCGTCTTGTCGCCCCAATACGCCGGCCAACCCAGGTTGTCGATGCTGACCAGGGCCACCCGCGTATCGCCCTGTTCGAATACCAGGGCGCGCGCCCACAGGTCGCCCCGCTTCTCCGTGGCCGGTGTCGGCGTGCCCACGCCTCCGGATACGGGCAGCAGCGGATCGGGGGTAATGACCCGTTTGGCTGCCGCCGCTTTGAATTCCTGGGCCGAGGCGGGGATACCGGGGAACAACAGGGAAGTGGTCATCAAAACAACGGATAGAATCAGATACATGGTGTCAAACTCCTTGAATGGGTAACGTTATTGAATGTAACAAATCGGGAATAGCCTTCCCCGCAAAAGATGAACATAGAACCCGTTTTTGCGGCTTACAGGACCTATATGATCGATAAGGCCTTGTCCTGCTGTCCGGAATACAGTTTGAGGGCAGTTATGCAACGCATACGGTGCAAGCATTTTTATGAAATCATCCGCCCGGTCACCGGGCGCGTGTTATGTACAGAACCAAGGCGCCGCAATACCCGGCGGCGGCCAGCAGGAGCACTGCCGTGAATCCGAAATGTATGGCGAGAACGATGGCCAGCACGGAGCCCAGCACTGTGGCGCCGCCGTTTACGCCCCACATCCAGGGCACGGCATCCCCGGAGTTTTCCGAGATCAGCTTCAGGCCGCTGGGAAAGGGCATGCCCATGAAGAAGCCCGCCGGTACCACCAGGACGACCGTCATGGCCTGCCGCATCCAGGACGGATATCCCAGCAGACTGCGGACCAGATGCGGGTAATACCAGGCGACGACCAGCAGGATGACCGCCAGCAGGACCAGCGCCGCTTCGAGCGGGATGGACCATTTATCCCGGAGATAACTGCCGATGCCCGCGGACAGCAGCAACGCGGCGAGCACCCAGGCCAGGCTTCGTGCGGGCGAACCGAGCAAGAGGGAAAAACGCTGCATCAGGCATATTTCCACAAAGATGAAGGAGAACCCGAGCAGGCAGAAATAGACAAGCCAGCGGGTGAAGCCTGGTATCTTCGAACGGCCGCGAATCATAAGCGGTAAAAAGATGAATACAAAGAGCGCGGCCGATAACAGTATCAAAAGCAGTGTTAACATGAATGACGGCCAGTGCCCGCGCACAAAATCCGGAAATCCTTTCTCATGAAGCACAGCCATGAGGTTCTTGAGTTTTTCATAATGAAAGAAGAAGGGGCTGTCATCGGAAACGGGACGGATATTGTAGTTGTATCGGTTGAAAAAGGCCTCCTGGGTCCCGGTGCGCCGCGCTTCGGCATAGGCGTTCAGATCTTTCTGGAACGGGCTGATCCGCTCCGGTTCCGGAAGCGGGTAATAATACGCCGCCCCGTGCCTGGCGGCGTCGTCTTTAAGCCGGGCGACTTCCGCGTCGGAAAAGGCTTTGGGACTGATCATGACGGCGGTCCAGAAATCGCGCGACGCGGACACCAGGTGTTGTTCCGGTTCGGCATATCCCTTTTCGTAAAGCGCCTCCAGCATGATGGCAAAGAGCCTGGGGGTTTCACCCGCGTAATCCCAGCGGGTGATGCACAACATCCCATCGGGTTTCAGGCGGTCCAGGTAATCCAGAATGGCATCCACCGTGTACAGGTAATTCTCCGACAGCATGTAGGCGCCCGAACTGAGCGCCGCGAAGGTGTCAATGGCATTGATCATGATGACGTCATACCGGGCGTCCGTGCTGCGGACAAAACTGCGCCCCTCGCTGTTGTACAGCGTGACGCCGGGACGAAAAAACAGGTTATTGTTGGCTTCCCGGTATTCGTTTTGTACAATCTGGCAGGTGGTCGGGTTGATTTCGACGGCGTCCACACGGTGTGCTCCGGCGCGCAGTGCATTCCACACATCCGCCCCGCCGCCCGAACCGATGACCAGCACCTCCTCAAAAGTCCGGTCCAGACTATAGGGGGTCCGGTGCGGGATAAGGGCTTCTTTTTCCGGGTCAAAGGGCGGGGGGGTATCGCCGGGATCCAGAACCATGCCGGTGCAGGCGGCGCCGTCAATAAAAATGCGTTTATGGCGCGGCTTTTCCGTGCCGACCACATCCGTGCGTGACAGGATGCTCCACCGGGACAGTTCCACCGTTTTGCCGCTGTCCGGGCCGAGGTCCTCATACAGGGCGAAAAAACCTTTGGTGCGGTCGGGCAGAATCTGCCGGTCAATAGCCGTGCTATACCAGGCATGGGCAAGGATAAGCGCCAGGAGGCCGGCGAACGGAAGCAGCATGATTTTGCGTTTGCGCGCTTCGTGCAGGAACACGGGCATGGCAACCATGGCCGTGGTGAGCAGAATAAGATTGACGGCGCCCAGCGGACGAATCAGAAGGATGGCCAGGAAGCAGCCGATGGACGCTCCGGCCAGGTCGGCAAAATAAAGCACATGGATGCGCCGGGCATTTTCGCGGTAGAGAACCCCGAGCATCCACCCCACGAAAAAATAGGGCATAATGGCGGAGGCATAAGTCACCAGCAGGCGCAAAAGATGCTTCTGGCTTAAAAATACATGGCCCAACGAGGTGCCCCATTGGGGCACCCATAATCCAGAAAAAATGGTGGTGAGGACGAACAACGCCGCAGCAACCGGAAAGGTGAGCTTGCGCGCAATCCAGGTGTCCTTCCCGAAGGCCAGCCAGGTCCCGCTGATGCCAAATCCCAGCAGTGCCATGGAGATGATTAAATAAACCACGTGGTTCCAGAACACCACGGCATAAATGCGGGTTTGGATAATTTGCAGCAGTAACGTGGCACAGGCAACGCAAAAGACGGTTACCAAGGGAAAAAGGATGTTCTTATTCTTGTCAGTATCCATGGCAAACCTTGCTGTTGTTTTCACCTAACGGCGTAAATGTTGTTTCTTGCATCGCGGTGTACAAATAGCGACGCTAAGACACTACGCTTCGTCCGGGACTTCGCCCGGAAGAAGAGGCGCCTTTGGCGCAACGATCAGAACTCATACTAAATTGTCAGCGAAATCGGCTCCGGCGCCTATAAGTCGCACGTGGTGGAGAGATAATAACAAACCAGTCGCTTTTTCCCAAAGCCTCCGGGTACGGGCCCGCCGAAAAAAGAGGGTATGCGTGCCCATTGGGTTTGTGTGCGATCCGCGTGCCCGACAGCGCTTTTATGCAGAAAAGAGACTTGGCGGGTCCCCGTCTTTGCGTTATTCCGGTTTGCGCGACCCCTTATTCCGGCCGTACAGGAGGCCGTTCAGCAGCAGGGCGATCCAGCCGATGGGAATCCAGAGCCAGAAGGTGAGGATACGAAAGGCGGCCACGGCGATGACGAGATGTTCCGGGGGCGTGGACAGCCAGTACATCATGCCGCCGATATAGCTTTCGGTTATGCCCAGGCCGCCGGGCAGGCCGCTGACCACGCCGATGAACAAATTCGAGGTCATAATCATGATGGCGTGATGAATCTGAAGCGCCTCGTTCACGCCCCGGAAAATCAGGAACAGGATACAGCCGTTAATGAACCAGCCGATTCCCGTGACCATGCATAGTACCAGCGTGGACGGCCTGCGCAGGTAGCCTTCCGGAAGCTGAACGGACAGTCCCCGTATCCAACGGAACAGGAAGCCCAACACGAAAAGCGCCATGGCCGTCAGCACCAGGGGTACCGCAAAGGACAGTGCGAAAAGCCACGGCCATAAAAAGGCGCCGCAGAAAACGGCCACCGACGTGATCATGATGAAGGCCAGCAGTGTGATTTCCGCTTTCGTGGCCGTGGCCAGGGACACGCCGTACAGGCGGGACAGTTCGGTGGCGCGGAAAAAGCGGCCCAGCTGGACCGGCATGAAATGACCGGCATACCCGCTGAGAAAGAGGAGAAGCCCCCGCACGGGGCCCAGCCGGATGCCGTGCTGGCGCAGGATGCCGTTCCATACCAGCCCGTCCGTAAAGACGTCCAGCGAGGCCAGCATAAACCCAGCCAGCAGCAGGCGGCGGCGGGTGAGCCAGAAGGCCGCGACATCCTGCCAGTCATGGGTGACCAGCACATAAATGCCGTAACCGGTCAACGCCGCGAACACGGCCAGAACGACCAGCCGGATGCGGCCCGCCCAGCGGCCGTTCAGCAGAGACAACGGCGGACTGCAGTCTTTATTTTCGGAGGGGTCGTTTACATCCATCAGGGGAACACTCCACGGGAAAACCCTGATGCCATGGTACCATGCCGTGGCCGGCTATAAAAAATTCCGGTAGTCCGCCAGCCGCTCGAATTCGCACATGTCGCTCATGGCGGCGCTGGTGACGCTGATGCCGGATTCCACCACGGCGGCGATAGGGTTCAGGCCGCCCCGCACAATCATGCCGGCACGTCCTACGGTTACGGGAATGTCCAGCAGGGGCTGGTCGGGACTTCCCAGGGCGATGACGCCGCCCAGGCCGAGGGCCTCGGTCTTCTTGATTAGCCGTTTCACTTCCGGCAGCGCCACTGCGGGCACCTCGCGGAAACTGGCGCCCAGCACGCCGCTGCCGGATTTGGCCGCGCGCAGCACGGAGGTCATGCCGCTGCGGATGAATATTTCGAGCGGATCCAGCGACGAGCCGTCATAGTTGATGATTTCCGTAAAGCGCGTGGGCTGGGTGTTTTCAAGTTCCAGGAGGCCGCCAAAACGGGAGGTGGTGGTGATATTCGCCCGCAGCAGGATGCCGTTCAGGCTCACACTGCACACGGTGCCGACGGCCACTTTGCCTTGGGGCACCGAAAATCTTCCCAGGCGCGCGCCGCTTTCGGCCACGGCGACCAGTTTTCCCATACCCAGGCGCGATTGATAGACCTTTCCCATGACACGCATGGCGGCGCCGAATTCTCTGGCATCCACTGTGGATATGTTGAGGATAATCATGCCCCTCCGGGTTTCCAGGTCAAAACTCATCTGGTAGGACAGGGTGTCCACCTTGGCGGCGATAAAGCCCACCTTGTCCACCACCAGGGCGCGGTCCAATTCGGCGCGGCCTTCATCCGTGAGCCGACGGCCGCGCCGCCCCAGGTTGACGGTCCAGCCCAGGGCGTCCGTCTGGATAAGATAATTCCGCACCGCCCGCTCGCTGATGCGAATTCCGGCCATGGCCAGGTCGCGCGCAATGCGTTCGCTGCCCAGCCCGGATTCCGCCTGGCCGACCAGGCGCAGAATGGCAACGGCGCGTCGGCGTGTTTTGATGTCGAGTGAACTGATATCCATGGTAAATTTCCTGACTGACCGCCGCCTATTGTATCAGGAATGCGTTTCGGAATGGGTAAACTTTCCATCTCCCCGCCGCAACCTGTTCCGTGCAGCGCATATTGGGGGCACAAATCACGAAACCGGGCGGTTGCAGGTACCCGGTACGGAACGAGGAAGATGTGCCGCCCCTCTCCCGAAAAACAGGAAAATTTGTATTGCTTTTTAAATCACAGGTAAGGTATACTTTACTTTGGATGCACAGGCAGACAGGGCATCCGGGTGTAGAGAAGACGGATTGGCATGTACTTTTAGTTTATATCCCTATCAAACAGTCCTTTAAACACAAGAGAAGGAGTAACCAACGCTATGAGTAAACCCTTGTTTAGAAATGTGGCACTTTTAGTGTGCCTGTTTATGGCGGCTGCCGGAGTGGCGAATGCCTATTCCCCGGTGCCCGGTCCGGACTTTGCGGGGTGCACGGACAACCCCATGCCCTTTACCCCGCGGCCGGTCTGGACCTTCAATATGACCTATGAAACCGAGCTTAATAACCCGGTGACGTGGCCCGCGCCGGGAGGGTATGATTTCTGTGCCTATTCGGATATGATCTATTGCTCGCTGGCCGCGCTGGCCGACATGCTGGAAGAGATTGCCGACTTCGCCAACCTGGTGCAGTGCCGGTACATGGATATTAACGGTCCGGTGAACATGGAAGCGGACATTCCCGTATCGCCCAACGGCATTCCGGATGCGCAGTATGAATTGGGGGTGCTGGCCTTTGTGCTCAACACGCCGGGAAATGCCTATCATGAAGCGGCAACAGCCTACTTTAAAGAAAACTTCATGTATATGCGGGAACTGGTACTGTATGCCCTGTATGTCAACAGCCTGAAATCGGACAATAAGGACCTGCGTCCCATTGTCGAAAATGTGATGGCCCCCCATCTGGTTTCCTCGCTGCTGTGCGTGCTGTCGGGTTTTGCCGTCCTGCGGGATGAAGAGACGAACCTCGCCCTGGACCAGCTGCTCCTGTTGCTGGAAGATATCGGTATCGCCCCGCCTCCGGGTGGCATTCAGGCCGTGACCAATGGCATTCCGGCATTGGGGCCCTTAGGGGATGCCGACGGCGATGGTGATAGTAACCGGGAAGAATACCTTTATTTTGTGGGAGAAATGGGATATGACGCGACGCAGTATGTCGGCGCTGTTTTTGACCCCAATCAGAAACTGCCGGTCTATGATCCACTGGTAGAACTTTCCGCCGCCTCCGGCCGGTACGCGGTAGGCGCCACGATCGCGTTGAGCGCCGAAATTTCCAATTACTATGACGAGCCGGAATATATCCGCTGGTACAAGGACGGGGTTTTGCTGGAAGGCAGCGCCCTTACGCTTGAAGTCCTGAACGCCCAGGTGGAAGATTCCGGTGTATACAGAATCGAGGTGGGCATTATGGTGGAGGATGGCGGCAAGGCGCTGGTTGCCGATACCATCGCGGACAGCATGACCATCACCGTCAGTGATGTCCCGGTTCCGGTTGCCGGCGTGTTCGGGCTGACGTTGCTGGCGTCCGCTTGCGCGCTGGCCGGTGTTGCCGGCATTCGCCGCCGCAAATAAGCTGGTTTGCCAAGTTTCGGGTGTGTGTGCGCGTTGTGCGCCCGCACACCCGTTTTGTCTTTACCGAGCCGGGCATGTTTTGCGTTACCGCTCGTGTTTATGCTATAGTAGGGTAACTTCTTTTCCTATTCCCGCGTGCCGCATGGATTCGGTGCGCAGGTATTTCCCGTGTATCAATCTTTCAAGGAGAGTCCTGCTTTGAAGAAAGGCATTCATCCCGCAAATTATCGTGATGTCGTGTTCATGGATGTCGGCGCGGACGTGAAATGGATTACGCGTTCCACCGTAGCGACGACCCGCACCATAGAATACGAAGGCAAGGAATATCCGTTGTTTACGCTGGACTTGTCCAGCCATTCCCATCCTTTCTTTACTGGCAAGCAGAAGTTTGTGGACAGTGAAGGCCGGGTGGAACGGTTCCAGAAAAAGTTCGGCGCAGCGAAAAGCAGCGAATAATTTCATATGGAAGCGCGTTTGCGCGAAAAGCTTGAGGCGCTGGCACTCGAACACCACAACCTTGCCGCCGCCATGGCGACGCCTGAAATCGCCATGGACCCCGCCGTGTATCGTAAATATGCGCAAAAATACGCGGACCTCTCGGACCTGATACAGTCTTTTGGCCTGTACAGGAGCGAGGAAGTCGGGCTGCATGAGGCGGAACGTATCCTGCGCACGGACAGTGACGCCGAGGTGCTGGAACTTGCCCAGGAAGAATACGAGCGGCTCAAGGAATCGCTCCGGGATCGGGAAGAGGAGTTAAAACTGCTGCTGGTGCCTGGAGACCCCCTCGACGAAAAGAATACCATTGTGGAGATTCGTGCCGGCACCGGCGGCGAAGAAGCCGGCCTGTTCGCCGCGGACCTGTTCCGCATGTATTCCCGTTTTGCGGAAGTGAAAGGCTGGAAGGTCGAGGTGATGAATTCCAACCCGACCGCCCTGGGCGGGTTCAAGGAAGTTTCGTTTCAGCTTTCCGGCGATCGGGTATATAGCCTGATGAAATGGGAAGGCGGGGTGCACCGCGTCCAGCGAGTGCCCGATACGGAAGCCCAGGGCCGCATCCACACATCAGCCGTTACCGTGGCCGTCCTGCCCGAAGCGGAAGAAGTGGATATTCATATCGATCCCAACGACCTGATCATCGACGTGTACCGTTCGAGCGGTCCCGGCGGCCAGAGCGTCAATACCACCGACTCGGCGGTGCGGATCACCCACAAACCCAGCGGCATGGTCGTCACCTGCCAGGATGAAAAATCGCAGCACAAGAACAAGGCCCAGGCGCTGCGTGTGCTGCGCGCCCGCCTGCTCGATGTGAAAATTCAGGAAGAGGCCGATGCCCGTTCCGAAACCCGGCGCAGCCAGGTGCGCTCCGGCGACCGCAGCGAGAAAATACGTACCTACAATTTCCCGGAAAACCGGGTTACCGACCACCGCATCCACCTTTCCCTCTATAAATTGCGCGAAGTCCTGGAAGGCGACCTGCACGACCTATTCGACGCTTTGAATGTGGCGGACCGTGCCGCGCGCCTTGCCTCGCAGGAGTGAGCCATGGCCGCCACGGTCGCGGAGGTCCTGTCGCAAGGCGCCGCCCTGCTCGCGCCCATCTCGGAAACCCCCCGGCTCGATGCCGAGCTGCTACTCGCTCATGCCATGAACCTGTCCCGCGCCTCCCTGCTTGCCCGCCTGCGCGAAGCTCCCTCCGGCCTGGACGCTTATGAGGCGCTGCTCGCGCGGCGCCTGAACCATGAACCCCTTGCGTACATTTTCGGTGTGTGGGAGTTTTTCGGATGCTCTGTGCTGGTGGCGCCGCCGCTCCTGACGCCCCGCCCGGAAACGGAACACCTGGTGGAACGCGCTCTGAAATTTCTGGACGGGCTGCAGATCCCGGCTGTGATTGTGGACGCCTGCTGCGGCACCGGATGCGTGGGCGTAGCCATCGGCTGCAATGCGCCCGGGCATGCCTTGTATTTTACGGACATCCGCCGCGATGCCGTGGCATTGGCCTGCCGCAATGCCGCGCGCCACGGCGTGCCCGCCCGGGGCATTCAGGGTAATCTCTTGTCCATGTTCCGCACGCCTGTTGACCTTATCACGGCCAACCCGCCCTATGTCGCGGAGGACGAATGGCCGGGCCTGTCCCCGGTGATCACCCGCCACGAAGACCCCGGCGCCCTGCTTGCCGGGAAAGACGGCCTCGACTGCATCCGCCGCCTGGTGCCCGAGGCGGCGCGCTGCCTTCGGCCCGGCGGCATGCTCGCCCTGGAAATCGGAGAAACCCAATTCGCGTCGGTGTCGGCACTGTTTGAAGCACATGGCTTTGGTGTCATTACCTGCGACCGGGATCTGGCGGGGATGGAACGGATTATTTCAGGCATACGGGTTTCTTGATGTGGAAACGATGGCGGGCGGGCCCGGCGCAGAGGCGCCCAGGGTGAATCCTGAGGGACTGTTTTGTGTAAGGAAAGGACCCAAAGGACTCATAGGCCCCACCCAGCCGGAGTGGGCTGGAATGTCCTTTAGGCCCTTTGAGTCC
>JAKLHG010000113.1 GCA_022710255.1 Candidatus Hydrogenedentota bacterium | reverse complement strand
GAACGCGTGCGCGGCAGCAGCGAGCTGCTGGCGGGCGTGGATAGCGTCCTCCTGCTCAGCCGACCCGAAGCCATGAAGCTGGGCGGCATGGGGCGCGCCGTGCTCAAAGTTGTCAAAAACCGCCTGGGGCAAGCCTTCGGCGTGGTGTGATTTTTCCGGCGAGATTCCGGATGCGGGCTGGCGCGGCATTGCTATTTTTGATCACGCCGCCAATCTGCGCCACCCGACTTGCTGGCATGTGCGCAATTACGGGCTCATGGCCGCTAATCCTTTTGGTTATTCCTTTTTCATTGAAGAGGACTACAACAAAGGGCTGATTCCTGAAAACGGCGATTATACGATTGCCGCAGGCGGTGAATTGGTTTTCAACTACCGTGTTTTTGTCCACAGCGGCACTGCGGAGGAGGCGGCCGTGGCAGCGAGGTACCGTGAATATGCGGAACCGCCCAAGGCCGGGTTTGTAGAATAACCTATGTATTAATTTTCCCTATACAGGGCAGAGCCGCGCGCGGCGCCGTGAAAGCGGCGCCGTGCTTGCTTTCGCCGATAGGAAGTGTTCCTTCGAGATAACACGGATACAAGGAACGCTTCGCCATAATAAAATACGGCCCCGTCGGATGCCGGACAGCCCGGCCCTTCCGGGGACCACGGCAAGATAACCAGTATGGGGGGATAAGAGCCGGTTATGGAAGTTATGGCGTCACATTTTGAAATTCGGGGGGGAGCAAATGCTGGAAATCCGCTACAGGCCAGAAGCGAAGTCGATTCATGCCTTCGGGTACGTTCCGCGTGTAATGCACATAGGCGCGTACATTTCCCTTCAGCGTATAGGAGATGGGCCCTCCTTCGGGACGCTCCGGACAGCCAAACTGTTTCCCGCCACTGCCGAAAACCTTGTATCCGGACAGCAGGCAATCCTCCAAATCCACATGGAGCAGTTTGCCGTCCAAGGTATGATAAATAACTCCCGTGGACGGCTGTCCATGGGGCTGGGAAAAATTCAGGGAAAACAGGCGGCAGTTTTTTAGATGGATGCGGGTGTATCCCTCAAAGCCGGGGTTGCCCACCTGGAGCGCATTATCGGGCCCAACGAGGGTGCTGTTCTCGACAACCACATCGGGATAATCGTTTGGTGCGGGATTCTCCGCACGAATATAGAGCCCTGCCGCATCGCCCCACCAGTCCAGGCACATGGAGAAGCAGTCCCGGATGATGACGGGTTCCTGCGATCTCCCAACAAATGCGCCGACACAGATGCCAGAAAAGCGGCCGATTGCTACACAATGTTCCGTAATGGTCGAGAACTCGGAACCCTTGTCTACAGAGAGGTCCCACCCTGAGCCTTCTGCGCCGGTGGTATAGAGGTTCTTGAAAATCCACCGGTCCCAAAGAATGGATGAAGAAGAAGGAGAGCATCGGGTGGTTCCCCACCAGTCTATGCTCTTGAAACCCCATTCGTTTTCGGGTTCCCCTTCGTTGAGCAGCATCCAGCCCGGGTTTCCGCCCCCGCTGTCCGTATTGGTACGCACGATGACCTCCGGGGCGCCGCTGTCAATGACCACCCAGCCTTTTGCGCCCGAGCCCAGACTGCCGTCGAAATCGCCCATGAGCGTGTTGTAGGCGCCGGGCGCACCCTTGAAAGTCGGATTGAGGTTTGCCTCTGCGTAACTGTCAGGTCGAATAATAACCTGGTGTCCTCCTTTGTCATCCGGCACGGCGGACAAGGCCGACTGAATCGTATGGAAAGCCTTTTCCCAGGAGGAACCATCCGAATCATCGCCAAGTTTGGAGACATAGAGGTTCATGCCCGCCTCCGCGGGGACTGCGGAGACCATAACGACTATCCACGCTAAAGAAACAGTCTTAAGCCTAGTCATCGTTTCCTCCCAAATATGATCGAATTGTCCGGTCTTCTTGCTTATTTTTAACGCGCCGAAGTATTTCAGTTGGCAGGGCGACAAAGGAAACTTATTCGTTCGGTTTTTTTACGTCCTTGAGGTCCCTTAAGTCCTTTTCTTCAAAAAATGTTACAACACCGTTCGCATCTACCCAAAAGGGTCGCGATAGTCGCCAAGGCAAGCCTTGTCTATGCACGTTTGCGCATTGCGGCAGTAACGGCCAACAGCGTTGCCAGACATGCGAGGCCAGTGACGGAGAGCGCAGGCAGTTTTTTGACCACTGTAAGTTCCGCCGCCCGGGTGCGCACTGTGGCTGGAGTTTCATCGGTTATTTGGCAGGTGTACAGCCCCGCGTCTTCGTAGGAGACTTGGAAAACGATCAATTTGGCCAAAGTGCCTCCAGAAATGGGAGTATTGTCTTTGTACCATTGATATTGTACGACGCCCACGGGCTGTCTTGGCGTCACGGTTACTTCATACGCGTCTTCAAGTTGCAAGGTTGTACGCGCGGGCGAGGGACCATCATAATTCAACTGGCCGATATCGCTTTCCACAATACAGTACCGTTCGCGTGTCACATTCAGGTCGTTCCACAGCCCGGAAGTGAGATAAAGCATGGCAGCATCTTCATCATCACTGGAGTCATTCGGCTCCCCGCTATTCCAGTTCGTATAGAACCCCGGTACGGGTGTTCCGTCCGCAAGTCCGTTCCAGAAGGTTTCGCCAGTCTGGTCCCAGACCCATGTTCCCTCCTCGGCGATATCGTTCGCACCGATAAAGGCAGCATCGGAAACGGGACGGAACAGTTCTGCGAGCCACTGCCCTTCCGCCGCGTTATTAATAGTGGTCAGGTAGCCGCCCATCGCTTCAGCCTGCGCCTTGCCTGCCGCCCAGGTCATGGGACCAATCAACTTGTAATACTGTCCGTTAGCGGGGTTGCGGTGCCAATAAAGCAGCCTGTCGCCTATACCGGCACCCGGAGTAAGGTATTCCGACGCAATCGCGCCTCGTGTCTGACCCGGTCCTTCCCATTCTAATTTAAGTACCGCCCCGCCTGTATTTTCATAGTAATCGATACGGATGGGACACGGCTGGCCAGCTTCAAGGGTTACCGATGCGCTGTATTCCGTGGGTGCCTGCCCTTTCCATTGGTTTACCATCAGGGCCTCATCCAGCCAGAGACGAACACCGTCATCCGAGGTTATATAAAAGGTATAGGTGCCGCTTTGCGCCGGGGTGACGAAACCGGTCCAGCATATGGAGAAATAATCCACGCCTATACCGGGGAGGGGCGCAGCATATTCCCAATTAAAAAAGACCTGGGAATCAATACGCGTTGCCCGCAAATCGGTCATATTTACCGTACCATAATATTCGCCGAGTAACCCTTCGGTTTGCGCCAGGGCGTCTTCCGTTAACAGATATTCTAAGAGACAGCAAAGAATCCCTATACATAAAATACTGCGCATCATGAGCTGAACCTTTCTCAAAGTTATGTATGCGATACGGCTCCCCGCCTCACACGCAAGGCGCATTAATTCATCAGACCACCGTATAATCGTTGAGAGATATTGTTCGCTTTGGCTGCAAACACTTCCAAGGGTATCTGCCAATATATTAGATGATGTCGCTGCTGAAGTGCAACCTATTTTCGTGAATTCAGGTATTCTTACGGTGCAAGCGTCAATGCGACCATGGGACAGTTAAAATGTTCGCCCGCACCGGGAGTAACCTCAACCCAATGGCGTTTCTCAAGGGGACCTTTACTATCGAGGTCATTGACCAGCAGAGAGAAATGGAGTATCGCCCCTGCTTCAAGATTCACTTGCGGCAATTCGGTCGCCGGGTACGCGGCCTCGTAGACGACACGGGTTCCCTCCCTGTACACGGCCAGGGGTACGGCGTCCGTGACGGCATCGAGATGTTTATCCGGCCTGTCGTGTAGGAAAACCTGGGGACCGTTCTGCGTCAGGCTGAAACTCCAGTTGGAGTGTTCTATCCAGAGTTCCACGCTGTCCGCCATCCAGATCACATCTCCGTAATAGGGCTGGTGAAATTCATTGTCTTCCACCTCCACCGCCACATACAGATGCGCCTCGTCCCACATCAGGCAGGTGGATGCCCGCAGGTCTTCCACATCGGCGGGGTCGCAGTTCACCCCGTAATGCATGGCCATCCGTGGCGCAGATTCCCATTCGGATAACTTGCCGTCCAGGGCAACCGTTCCGGGCGCACGGGGTATGTTGAGAGAAGGAATCAAATCCAAGGGGAGCGAGAGCGAAACGGGTTTGTCCGTTTGCGGGTCCGTTACCGTCCCTTCCAGTACGGGTACAGGGAAACGGGCCGGACCCCGGGTCTGCAGTTGGGTTGTCAATGCAACCGCAGCGCCCGGCGCGGCGTCAAAAACCAGCTGCCCGGGGGTCACCTGCCAGCCGTCCGGTACGGTCCATGCCAATGCGGCCTGCAAAGGCGTATCAAAGGGGTTGGTCAAGGTAATGGACACATCCTGGTCAAGGGGAGTGTCCCAGGGCAGTGCGACGGCCTCGCCCGCAAGCATGCCGCGCAGGCGGCGCATGCGCTGTACCTTGGCTTCGGTGACCGTATCGGCCGGGAGAACGGCTCCGGGCTGTATGACGGACCAGGAGACCTCGTTGCCCCGTACCTTCACGGCCAGATAGCAAAAGAAACCGCCTTCGTCTTCGGGCGTGTCAATGCCGCCACCGGCGCTGCCGGCGACTACGTAGCGAATACCGTCAATCATGCCGTGGTCCCGGTACTGGTGCAGGTGGCCCGCGAATACCCCGCGCACCGGATACCCGCGCAGGAGTTCGGCCGTCGGCTGCCAGTCCCGTTCCCAGTTACTGAGAAATAAAGGCGTATGCAAGAAGACGAAAATATGCCCGGCGGTGCTCGCCTGAAGCACTTCCCGCAGCCACGCGCTTTGTTCCTGCGAAAAGCCGTCCGGGTCGCCCGGTTCCTCCGTGTTCAGGATGATGCACTGCACATTGCCGCGCGTGAAGGTGTAATACAGGGGGGCGATGCGTTCCTCGTAGATGCGATAGACCTCGGCCTCGTCCATGACGTCATGGTTGCCCGCCACCGGAAAGAAGGGGACCTGTAATTGGTCGATACGTCCGACAAATTCATCCCACATGGGGCCGACCTCGGCTGCCGGTCCGCCCATGATCATGTCCCCGGCGCAAACAACAAAGTCCGGCCGCAGCACGTTCCATTCTTCAATCATGTCGAGAAAGACCTGCGGCGTGCCCAGGAACTGGCCCGGCTGGGGGTCGGCGCAGATGACGAAATCAACGGCGGTATCACAGGCGGGCGGGGACGCCTCCAACCGGTTGAGCGATTGGGTCGTCATCACCGCGGGCGCCGCCGCGCTCAGGCTTAAAAGAAGGATCGTTTGCAGTATCATGGCGTGTGCTCCCTGGGGTTCTGTTCGACACGGGTTTTCTTATGCTACCTTATCGCCACGCATCGCAGCAAAAAGGAGACTGCCTCCGGCGCGCGCGAAGACCTGTAAGGGTGCATGGCGGCCCGGACCGCGCCGGAGGCTGTCCCGCTTTTTGCGATCGTTGCGGGCCTGCCGGGCAAGACCGAAAAAAGCGCCTTTCTTACTCTGGTCCCGCCCGTCTTGACAGGAGAGGTGGTTTGGTGTATTCTCTTCACGGGCTGTATTCGGCTCATGCGGATGCGGCTGGCGGAACTTTTGGAAGGGCTTGTGGAACTCCTGGAATGGCTCAGTCCGTGGGCCGAGCGGCGAGTTCCGTGTTCTGTGCGGCGCCTTCCGTGGGCTGTGCGGCGTGGCGTAGGACGTGTAGGACCGGTAGGACGAGTAGGACGGGTGGGGCGGATGAAACCAATGGATAAGGAGCGGGTCATGTCCAGGTATGATGTCATCGTGGTGGGCGCGGGCAACGGCGGCCTGACGGCGGCGGCGACCCTGGCGAAGGCGGGCGTCGCCACGTTGCTGCTGGAACGGCACTCGGTGCCGGGCGGCTGCGCGACGAGCTTTTGCCGGGGCCGCTTCGAGTTCGAGGTGGCCCTGCACCAGTTGAGCGGCCTGGGCACGGCGGAGAACCCCGGCCCGTTGCGGGCGGTGTTCGAGGGGCTGGAAGTGCTGGACCAGCTGGACCTGATCGTGATGGAGGAGTTGTACCGGACGGTGGGGCCGGACGGGATGGAGCTGACGTTGACGGCGGACCGGAATGCGGTCATCGCCGAACTGCAGCGCCGCTTCCCCCACGAGAAGGAGGCGATCGCGGCGTTCTTCGAGTTTCTCGCGGCCTTTTTCATGGAGGTTGTCGGCCTGTTCTACCTGAAGGACCCGGCGCCGTCGCGCGACAGCTACCCGCGGGCCTTCTCCTGCCTGCTCAAAACGACCCAGGAGGTGCTGGACCAGTTCTTCAAGGACCCGGTGCTGTGCCGGGCGCTGACCGCGTACTGGGGCTACCTGGGGTTGCCGCCGCGGCGCATGCCTTTTGTGGACTGGGCCATGATGTTCCTCGCGTACATCGAATACAAGCCGCAGCACATCCGAGGGGGCAGCCAGATGCTGTCGGCGGCGCTGGCGGACACCTTTCTCAAGTACGGCGGCGTGGTCCGCTACAACTGCGGCGCGGCGCGGATCGTGGTGCGGGACGGCCAGGTCGAGGGCGTGGTGGATGACCAGGGCGAGCTGCATCTGGCCAAGCACGTCATCTCGAACGCGTCGCGGATTACGACCTACGCGGACCTTATCGGCCGGGAGCATCTGCCAGACGCGGCCTTCGCGGAGATGCGCGGCAGTTCCATCGGGGCCTCGGCAGTGACGGTGTATGCGGGCTTCGACCAGAGTCCCGACGCGCTGGGCATCACCCATACCACCACCTTCATCGGGGGATGCGGGTCGCAAGACGAGGAGTACGAAGCGACGCGGAGGCTGGGCTGCCACGACACCACGGGGCTGGCGCTGACGTGCTACACGCGCATGGACGGCGGCTTCTCGCCGCCGGGCACGACGCAGGCGGCCCTCATCATGCTCCAATACGCGGATCCGTGGTTTAAGGTGCCCCCGGAACAGTACGCGGCGGAGAAGTACAAGGCGGCCGACGCGATGCTGGCCCGGGCCGAGGCGGTGTATCCGGGGCTGCGGGACCACCTCGAGGAGATGGAGATCTCCTCGCCCATCACGCACCTGCGCTATCTGGGCCATCCGGGCGGCGCGTTCTACGGGTTCGACCAGCACGTGAAGGATTCGGCGTCGTTCGTTTCGCCCAAGCCGCCGGTGGACGGGCTGTACCTGGCCGGGGCGTGGGCGACGTCCGGCGGCTTTCAACCAACCCTGGATTCCGGCGTGCGCGCGGCGCGCCAGGTCCTGAAACAACTGGGCAAGTGAGGCGGTACGATGAAACAGGAAATCCTCCAGCAGTTTGACGGGTACCAGGATGTGATGAAGGAAATCGAGGCGGCCCGCAAGTTCGGGACCGACTACGCCGGGTTCAAGGGGCGGGTCGCCGCATGGATTGACCGCTATCACCCGGCGCGGCTGACGTTGCGCATTGGCGATATCCTTGAAGAGACGGCCTCGACCAGGACGCTGCGCCTGGTCGCGCCCGACCGCCCGCTGCCGCCTTTCCAGGCCGGCCAATACCTTGCCCTCGCGCTGCGGTTCGGGCAGGTCAGGACCGGGCGGCCCTACAGCATTTCCAGCTCGCCGAGGAATACCGGCTATTACGACATCACCGTGCGCCGCGTGCCGGACGGCCTCGTGTCCGGACACCTGCTCGACCACGTCCGCGTCGGCGACGCCCTCGAAAGCGCGGGGCCCGCGGGCACCTTCGTGCACAACCCCGTCTTTCACGGAAACGCGCTGGTGTATATCGCGGGCGGCTCGGGCATCGCGCCCTTCATGAGCATGATCCGCGAGACCCTCGACTGCGGGCTGGACCGCGACATCCTGCTCCTCTACGGCAACCGCGCCGCCGACGATGTCATCTTCCACGCTGAACTGACCCGTCTGGCATCCCGCTTCGAGAACTTCCGCTACGTCCCGGTGCTCGAAGAAAGGGGCGCGCTGAATCCGCCCTGGCCCTGCCAAAAGGGGTATATCACACGAGACCTGCTCCGGGAAGCCGTGGGAGACCTCACCTGCCGCATGTTCTATATGTGCGGCCCCGCGGCCCTGTACGACTTCTGCCGCCGGGAACTCGAAGCCCTCGGCGTGCCGCCTCGTCGCATCCGCCAGGAAGCCTATGGGCCGCCCAATCACATCTCCCAGTATCCGGGATGGCCCGAGGCGGTCACGGAAGACGCGACGTTCCGGGTGACGGTAAAGGGAAGCGCGCCGATTCCGGCCCATGCCGGCGAGACGCTCCTCACCGCGCTGGAACGAGGCGGTTTCGCCGTGCCGTCCCAGTGCCGTTCCGGCGAATGCAGCCTGTGCCGGGTCCGGCTCGTCTCCGGCGCCGTCTATCAGCCCCCGACCGTCCTCCTGCGCGCCGCGGACCGGCGCTTCGGCTACATCCATTCCTGCGCCGCCTACCCGCTGGAAGACCTGTGCGTAGAGGTCTGACACCGGTAACTATGCTTGGGTGCGGTTTTTTCGTTCTGGACAAGGTCTGCACCTATAAAAGCGAGACCGCATAGATATCCAGAACGGATACAAACAGGCGGGGGTTCGTTGAACTTGCCTATTTATACGATAACAAACACTGGCGGTAAGGGGTTAAGACGCAAAAGAATTCAGGAAGACGCTGGACCTGGAAGAATTTTTGAAACCCGGCGCCGATCTTTGTGGTCAAATCGGTTGTTTTTTGGAGTTCCATCAACCATAGGAGAGAATGAAATGAAGAAACTGGTTCTGTGTATGACATTTGTGCTGGGATTTGCCGTTGTGGTGCAGGCTCAGTGCGAGACCGACAAACTGTTGGAGAAAGTGCTACTTGTTCAATTCGCGGAGGAAGCCGACATCGATGCGTATGATATGGCGGAGTTCCTTTCCGGCTATGCGCAATATCGCGATGCAATGGACGCGATGGAGAAGAACCTGGCTGATGCCAGGTCTGGTCTTGAAGCCGCCATCGCGGCCGGTGATAGTGCAGCCATTTCCTCCAAAATGCGCGCGATGATGGCCGCAGACAAGGCGATTTTCGATGCGAAACAATCTGCCGTGTCTGAAGCGAGTGCGCTGTTGGATTCTACGGCTGCGGCGAAACTGGCTCTGATAGTGGCTGACCTCCCTAAAGCCAAGAAGGCGCTCCAGGATTCACTCCTTCCCAAGGCCCCGTGCGCTGTGCCGGCCGCCGCAGTTGACGCTCCTGCAGCGGATGTCGCCGCAGTCCCTGTCGCAGCGACTGCCACCCCCGAAGAAGAAGTCATGGCTGCTGTAAACGACATTATCGCCGCAATCAAAGCCGGTGAAGTTGAAAAAGTACTTGGATTCATTTCCGAAGACTTTTATCAACCCCAGGTGGGTGATAAGGAAGCGGTAAAAGAATACGCCAAAATGGGCAAGGACATGGGGTATCTCGATGATGTTCCCGCAACGATTAAACAGTATGAAGCGGAATTAAGTCTGGAAGACACCGAAGTTGAACTCAAAGACGGTGAAGCTACGGTTTATCCCATCGATGCGATAACCAACCAGGGT
>JAKLHG010000112.1 GCA_022710255.1 Candidatus Hydrogenedentota bacterium | reverse complement strand
CACCCGCGAGCCCCGCTGACGTGGAAGAAAATCCGAATACGGTGGTGTACACCCAAGCCATGCAGCATCCCCGGCTCAAGTGGATGACGCGCACCCTGGAGATTTACAGGCGCGAACCGCGCGCCACGCTGACCGTCAGACTCTACCGGCTGTCTTCAGAACTGCCAGAATGGTTCTATATCGGGTGCACCCTGCCCACCGGAGACACGCTGCCTACAGTCTCCTGCGGTGGGCTTCCTTTCACGGCCTTTGTGGACCAGTTGCCCAATACCTGCCGCGACTACCTGGCCATTGACAGTTGGGCGGCGTATGCAACGCCCCACGGGCACTGGTTGTGGATCACGCGAGACGCCCCATTGGTCAGTTTCGGTGGGCCCCAGCCGCTGGTGCACCTGCAAGAGGCGCCTGAGCACCCTAACCGCGCCTATGCGCTGGTCTTTGACAATACGTGGATGACCAACTTCGTTGCTGACAGCCACGGCATCTTCGAGTTCCGCTTTGACCTGGCCTGGATGCCTTTGGAAGCCATCGGGGAATCGGCCGATGCCGACGCCTTTGCCGAAACCCTGCTGGCGGAACCGCAACTGGTGATTCAGCCAGACTTTGCGGAAGACCCCATCTTTATGGAGCGCCTCTATCGGCCGTGACCGGTTGAATTGGTATTGGACCGGCTCTGATTATTTCAAACATGCCGACTTACAGGGACCGTATATTTCATTACATCACAAAGTGAATGGTGTACGTATTGTGGATGCTAAAAGGCATAATTAATTCGACGGCGGAAGTTGGGTTAAATACCTGACCAAGGAAACGTAGTATCTATCCCCCAGGTCGGTGCACTTTACCATCGCTATGACTGTCACCGCCTGACCCATTTGCTTTATACCTCGTGTCCATTTCTCTCTGTTTCCACCAACGCAAGAAGGGGCTGGTATATCCGTCCATCCCTGGCACTCCTTAAGTGCAAATCGAAGATAGACTTCACGCCTAGAAACATTGGATTAATTACGTTTTTGCCGCTATAGGATTATGCTTACGGCTTGTGGAATTTTCTGCCGGATGGATTTTCTTCAAGGACAACTGAAGCATGTTGAAAAGACACCCTAAACATAGAAAATAATATGATACTCACGAGGGAGATAACACGTGTTACAAAAAAGCATTATTTATGGCATCATGATGATGGTGACGTTTACGCGCCTTGCACCAGCGCTGTCAGAAGACTTGGCACAAATGCCTTCGGGGCAGGAAGGTCCGGGACGGTTTGGCGCGTACTACACAACCCTTGACTATGAGGAGGCTTGGGACGCCCCCTGGCGTATTGGTGATCATGCAGATGTCGTCGTTCGTTTCGATACCGGCAGCCACAGGTTCGTGTTCTGGCGCGGCACGAGTTACATTCCCTGCTGGGTGACCGACACCGGCATCTGGTATACCAACGAATTTGTGGAAAGGGCGGGCACGGATAGTCCGAACACACAAGGGTGTTGCGAACCCATGTCTGACAAGCAGTGCCGCTACTCCCACGTGCGCATCATCGAGAATACGGACGCCCGGGTCGTGATTCATTGGCGTTACGCGCCCGTGGATGTCAACTACAACCATCCCTTTATTGACCCCGAGACGGGCTGGAGCGATTGGGTTGATGAATACTACTACCTGTATCCGGACGCAACGGGCGTTCGCAAGATCACGGCGCATACCTCGGCGCCGGAAAAATGGATGGAATGGCACGAGGCCATTGTGCTTAATCAGCCGGGGACGATGCCCGAAGACAACATTGAACTGGATGCCGTGTCCGTGGCGAACATGAAGGGAGAAAGCAAGACCTTCACCTGGACCAACAGGGGTGCGCCCAGTTTTGACACGCAACCGGTAAACTCCAACATACTCAAGGTGAACCTCAAGGCCGAAGAAAGTCCCTTCGCCATTATTCCGTCGAGCCCGGCGTCTACGGATTTCGTGATTGCGCCCTTCCGCGGCCACGGCAAAGGGTCCGCCTTCAATTTCTGGGACCATTGGCCCGTATCCGCCGACGCGTCCGATGGCAGGCTGGCGGAATCTGCACAACGGCCTTCTCACTCCTAACTGGTACACATTGCGCACCAGCGGGACGACCTCTGGCCGTCTTACGCGCAAGGGCAGAACCAGCGCACCAAGATCATGCTGCACGGGATGACCCGTTTGGATGCCGCTGACCTGGTGTCCCTCGCAAAATCGTGGGAAACCCCGCCGGAACTTAACGTTACTGAAGGAGACTACAACACGCTCGGGTACGACTCCTCCGAAAAGGCGTATCACTTAGAGAGGGCCGGAACGGAAACCGCGCCGTTCGCGTTCAGCCTGTCGGCCGATGGGGAACATCCGGTAGTCAACCCGGCTTTTGTCGTTCGCAACTGGGGTGAGGCGGAGGTCGTTGTGAAACTCGACGGGAAAGATGTGGAGCGGGGCGAGACATTCCGCTTTGGCCATCGGCATACCCTGACGGGCACGGACCTCATTGTCTGGCTGATGGTCGAATCAGTACAGGAACTATCCGTCTCGTTCCAGACAGCGCCATAGGCGGCATTTCAGCCTGCGAGGTGTAGTGGATGGCGCACACTGTGTACGGCCCTTTGCGCCTTTCGGTGGCTGTATTGGTAAATAAACTCGGATATCGCATGAACTGTCCCTGCCGAAAAAATCACACTTGATAATTAGGGCTTGGATAACCAGAAATATGCCTCTGTTGCGGGTGGGATTGAGGTGGAGTTGTCCATATTTGTTATGTTGATCCTCTTCATCTGTTCCAGAAATAAGCATGTTGGTTTGGACAATGTGTATCGCCTAACAAACATGTACATCTGCTGCCTGTCATTGTCCCAGCCTCTTCAGAACAGACTGCGAAATATCTTGCCTTAGACCGGTTTCCCCTGAACACTGCCTTTGTGATTGGTGCCGTGTACTGAGCGTCTCAGAGGGGAAACGGTGGGCTGTATGTGGATTTGGCTTCTGAGAGCCGCCTGGCTCCTTTCATCTATCGGCTCAGGTGTTGAGAACCGGCGGCAGACCGTAAAAGTCCACTGCGGTGTCATGGAACAACCGGCGCTTCTCGGCTTTGGAACAGCCCCGGACGGCCCACACGGCTGCCTCGACCCAGCGTGGATAGGCGGTGGCCGACAGCATGACTGGCCAATCGCTGCCAAAGGCCGTGCGTTCGAACCCAAAACAGTCAATTACATGTTCCAGCGCGGGTTGGAGGTCTTCGGGCTTCCAGGACTGGTGATCGGCCAGGGTGGCCGCACCGGACATCTTGCAGAAAGCATTGGGATACGCAGCCAGTGCGCGGATCTCTTGCCGCCATGGGTCCAGGGCGTTGTTCTTGATGTCCGGTACGCCAATGTGGTTCAGCATGAACCGGACGTTGGGACACTGCCGTACCAATTCGGTTGCGACGGGGACCTGGCCACGTTGGAGTCCCAGGTCGAAATGCAGCCCGAACCGTTCCAGACACTGCACGCCTTCGGCAAGTCCCGGATGCAGGCCGTGTGGGGCCTCAGTCTGCGTGGAGAAAAACCGGCGAATGCCTTTCACGAGGGGATTGACGGCCAGTGCTTCGAGTCGGGGCAGGACGGCCTCTCCCTGTTCCAGCGGCACGTTGGCCACGATGCCTTGAATGCGAGGTTCGTCTTTTACCAACGTCGTTACCCAATCCACTTCGGCTTGGGTCTGGTCTTCGGCGCAGGCCGCTTCGACAAACACGATCTTCCCGACTTTTACGGAACCGATAGCCTCGTCGTAATCCTGCGGCAGATAGGGACGGTTCAGCAGCGTCGAAGTTTCCAGCCAGGGATAGCGCAATCGGGCCGTGTCCCAGAAATGGACGTGTGTATCAACGATGGGGAAGGAAAGCTCGGCTTCATCCACCGCGAATTCCCCGTGTACAAGGCCCATGCCCATAAACGCGGCCGAAAAGCCCCCGGCCTCTTTCAAAAAAGCACGTCGGTTAACCACTAGGTCTCCTCAAGTTCGGTCCACGTCATCTCCGGCCTATTACCATCAAATCGCCCTCCGGCACAAACCGTCTTATTTTGCGGGCTGATAGCAGTTCACGCACCTGAATGCCACTTTGCTTCTGGACCATAGTTTGGCGTCAGGTCTCATCGAAGGCCTTGCCATCCGGGATGGCGAGTGAATAGGTTTCCGGTTCAAGGGGTGTATCCTTCAGGCAGGCCACGGCCGCAGGATAGTCCGCGGCGGGATACAGCAGGCAAAGGGCCATCTTGACCGGTGTCATCTCGTCGTTGAACTTTACGCGGACCCCGTGTCCGGTGGAACTAAAGAGGATCGAAAAAGAATCCAAGGGGACGGAAAGTCCGCCGCCCAAAGCCTTTATAACCGCTTCCTTACAGACCCAGAGTTCGTAAAAGGCCCGGAGGCGCCGTGATTCCGGCAGGGCGCACAGCCAGTCCGTCTCCACGGAGGAAAAGAAGCGCGCTGTGAGTTTTTGATAGTCGGTATGCGTGCGGATATGTTCCACATCCACACCGATATCACCTTCCCTGCTGAAGCCGCATAGTACCATATCGCCGGAATGGGAAACGTTGAAGCGTACCGCGTGGGGCGTTTCTTCGGCAAGAACGGGTTTCCCGTTGGGTGTGGTTTTTAATTCAAGTTCCCGAGGATTCCCGCCCGTGTAGGCTGCAAGCAATAGCCGCAGCGCGCCCCGTCCCACCATGCTGCGGCATCGGTCATCTTCCGGGCGGAACCGGGCTGCCCGCTTGTGTTCTACCGGGCGGAGCAGCCTCGCATACTCCTGCAAAAAGGCTCTGTGCCGGGACAGGTCCACGCGCCACAGGTGCACTTGAGCGGTGGAGTGTACCGGGGGACGCTTGCGCTCCAGCCAGTTGTCCGTCTGTTTATTCATGGTGTTCCAACAATTGCGCCAAACATGCCGCAACCTGGCCAATGCCGCGCGGTCCCAGCAATTGGGAGTGATTGGACTGTATGGGATGTACGCGCACGGAACCCCGGACGTACTTGCTCCATCCAAGGGTCGGATCATTATGTGTCGGGAAAAAGCGACTCAGTTCCGTGGCACGCAGCAGATCCACCGTACCTGCATATGCGCCGGGTTGATATGCGCGGTGTGTTTTTTCATGGGCATAGTATAAATAGAATATGCGTCGCACTTCAGGCAGTTCCATACTGCGCAAGACATCGCTTTTTGACGCTACTGCCACCGCGCCGATGCGGCGCAGCATCAGGGCGGCGTACCGGGCGCGGACATAGTCTCCCCATCGTCTTTTGGAAGCCTCAGGGGCGATCGCAAGCAACCCCATCCCGTCCATAACAAAACTTGCCGTTGCCGGAACCAGGGAAAGGCCTATGAACAAATAGCGAACAAGCCTGGACAATGCCGCGCCCCAGTTTCTGCGCACGGACCGCCCCTCGAATACGGCATGGGCATCCAAAAGGATAAGCCGCCGTACGGATTCTCCAGCAGCGGTAAGCTGGCACGCAACCTCGTACGCTAAGGTGCCGCCAAAACACCAGCCGCACAGGTGATAGGGCCCATGGGGCTGCACCCGCTGGATGATTTCGACGACCCCGGCGGCAATATCCTTCATGTTTCTAAACGGGTCCAGGGATGGGTCCAGGGCGGGATCCTGGAGTGCGTAGAGGGGTTGTTCCGGACCAAGATACGAAGCCAGGGGATAATACATGAATACGGCCCCTCCCGCCGGCCAGAAACAAAATAATGGCGGACGCGATCCGTTTGGCTGAATTGGCACCAGGGAGTCTTTCAGTTGCAGCGGTCCCTGGTTGTTTGAAAATCGCCCGTTATCGATTGCGGCAGCCAACGCGCTCAACCTGGGGTCCGCAAAAAAAGAGACGGCGGAAATATCACGGGAGAACTCTTTCCGGACGCGTTCCAGAAGGTTCATTGCGAGAAGGGAATGACCGCCCGCGTCAAAAAAATTCTGGTGCCGGTCGCGTACAGGTGCGCCAAGTATTTCGCTCCATATATGCATTAACGCCCGTTCCGTATCGGTCCGGGGGAGTTCGCCCGCTTCGGCGGGAACCGACGCTGTCATGGGTGCGGGTAATGCGGCAAAATCCACCTTGCCGTTCGCAGTCAAGGGTAGGCTGTTTAGAATTATGCAAGCATGGGGCATCATGTATGCGGGCACCTGTTGGCGCAGATGACGTAATAGATCCGCTTCACAGAGTGACAGATCATCCTTGGGAACCACATAGGCCACAAGGGTATTCTCGCCGGCCTCTTCCCGGAGCATCACCACGGCGTCCGCCACGGCGGGATAACGCCTTACGGCGTGTTCAATTTCGCCGGGCTCTATGCGATAGCCGCGAATCTTCACCTGCCGGTCAACGCGCCCGATAAATTCAATAGAACCCTCTGCACGTTGTAACACCCTGTCGCCCGTGCGATACAGGCGCGCGCCTGCAGTTCCCGGTATTACGCATGTCATGAAGGCTTTATTTGTTTGCACCGTATTGTTTAAATAGGCCCTGGCAAGTCCATCACCACCCAGGTACAGTTCCCCCGGAACGCCTGGTGGCAGGCAGCGCCCGTTTTCATCGAGCACATAGGCCGTTGTATTCGCGACGGGCAAGCCTATGGGAATGGTTGTTGTCCCCTTGGGAACCTCGTTCACGACGTGGTACGTGGCGAAGGTGGTGGATTCCGTCGGCCCATACACATGAATCAGAGTGGTGTGCGGACAGTGTCGCCGTACTGCGGCAACCGGCGCGGGGGCCGCATTTTCGCCGCCAAAGAGCAATACCCGGAGCGATGTGAATATCGTGGGGTGTGTCTGGGCAATTTGATTAAACAGTGCCGTTGTCAGGAACATCACCGTGACCTGTTCGCGCAGAAGCAGCGTCTGAAGGCGCGAAGGGTCAAAAAGATCCTGTGGTTCGATGATGACAAGCCGGGCACCATTTGCCAAGGCCCCCCATATCTCGAACGTGGCGGCATCAAAGGCAGGGGAAGAGGCATGGGCGACGATATCATCGGGAGAAATTGAGATATAATTGGTCTGCCGTACCAGGCGCGCAATGCTCCTGTGTTCAACACAGACACCCTTGGGCTCGCCGGTAGAACCGGACGTAAAGATGATATAAGCCAGCGTTCTCCCGTTCCCTTTAGCAATCACGTTTCCGGGGACCATTCTTGATTCGGCGACAGGATCGCCTTCGCAGCAGATGACGTTCAGGCCTCTGATATCCTTAAAGGTATGCGCATCCCGCACATTAGTGAGGATGATCCTCGCGCCGGATGCTTCCAACACTTTTCGCCAGCGGGCGGCCGGACTCTCCGGGTCCAGGGGGAGATAGGCGCCCCCCGCTTTGAGGACAGCCAGGAGACTTATCACAAAGTCCACGCTTCGCGGCAGATTTACGGCGATACCCTCTTCGGCACGGACGCCTTCCAGGATAAGCCTCCGTGCAAGAAGGTCAGCCCGCTTATTCATTTCAAAATAGGAAATCTGGGTATCCCCTGCTGTGATGGCTATTGCCTCCGGTGTTTTTCCCACCCATTCTCCGACCAGATCATTTACAGTACACTCGCGTGGGTAATCTGACGCCGTGTCGTTCACCCTGTTCAGAAAGTCCGCAGCCTCCCGGTCGTTCCATAATTCAATATCGCGCAAAGCGGTATCAGGTGAACTGGCGGCACAGTGAAGTACCTGCCGCCATCCGTGCAACATTGTCCGCATCAATGACGCTTCAAATCGTTCCCGAGCGTATATCAGGCGTGCGTTGAGGCTGGTTCCCGTATCAAAGACATGTAATTCGATATCAAAACGGGTGGTGATCGCCGGCGCTGGCTCGATGATGGCTGAAGCATCTCCGAAAGCCAGAGCCGCCTTGGGCGCCTCATGGAACGCAAACACACTTTGAAACAACGGATGCATACCTGCACGGCGATCCACGTGCAGATGGTCCACCACCGTTTCGAAAGGAATCTCCGCATGGGCAAGCGCCTCATGCACAGTGTCGCGCAACCGAAGCAGAGCCTCCTCGAAAGAGGCTCCGGGGTCCAGGTGCGGACGGAGTGTCACCATGTTTACAAAGCAGCCGCATATATCTTCAAAACGCCTGCGGACTCGATTGGCTACGGGCGTGCCCACCGCAACATCATCCCTGTTCGCATAGTGCTGCAGAACAGCCAGGAAACCCGCCACGGTGGCGCAAAACAGTGTTGTGCCTTTCTCGCGGCACAGATTTCTCAGGGATTGCGTCAAATCGGGCGCAATATCAATGACCACCTCCGCGCCTTTCCAGTCAGCAAATTCCTTTTCCGGGCGTTTCATCGGAAGGTGGGTTTCCGGCAGGCCGCGCAGGGTTTCGGCCCAAAACTCCAGTGCGCGCGCCTTGGCCGCTGTATTATCCTGCCTCTGTTCCCATAGCGCATAATCCGCATACTGCCAGGGGGCAGGCCTGGTGTCCGGCGTCTTTCCCTCTGCATACGCCGTATAATGGTCTGCAAGTTCTTTCAACACGTTTACCAGCGACCAGCCGTCCACAGCGATATGATGCAGCGTGAGTACCAGGAGATGGGCATCCGCGCTTAGTTTCACCAAGCTCGCGCGAAGCATTGGCCCCTGTGCCATATCAAACGGCACAAAC
This sequence comes from Candidatus Hydrogenedentota bacterium, assembly GCA_022710255.1. GTDB lineage: Bacteria > Hydrogenedentota > Hydrogenedentia > Hydrogenedentales > CAITNO01 > JAAYBJ01. The sequence goes on along the minus strand of JAKLHG010000112.1, from coordinate 943 downwards.
AGGTCTTGCCGGGCGATTACATCGGGCGAGGAAGCGTCAGTGGGGCTGTAAAATGTCAGAGGGCACGCTATGGGCGGGTGAACTACCTGTATAACCCCTTCTTCCCCGCTTATATACCCTGTCCGCAGGATTTCATGCCGTGCAATCAGGGTATCCAATGCCCTTGCAATCCGTTGGCGGTCCAAGGCACCCTGGAGCCTTAACACGGTCTGAACGGCATATACAAATGGAACCTCGGACAATGTACAGCCAATCCAAATGCGCCTTTGTGCAGAGGATAACGGCACGGACGGGGGACGCCGCAGCGGAGATTCCGGCAAATCCCGGATGTCGGCGTGTGTGCGGTGTTCCTGCAACAACTGCGCCAGCATCGCCCTTTTTTCTTCAGAGGAAAGTCCGGTCAGGGTGTTGGGAAGATTCATGCCAGTTCCTCACGGTCTTTCAGCAGCCGCGCCAGCAGCGTGTCCACCTCTTCATCCGAGAGGGACTGAACATCGATATCCGGATGGATTGCCGTATGACGTTGTATCCATGCGGCAGCCCCGGCGACGGTAGGCCATTCGAAAAGCGCTTGTAAGGGCCAGGATACCCCGTACCTTTCCTGGATGCGCGCGACCCATCGCATAGCTGCCAGCGAATTGCCGCCGATTTCAAAAAAATTATCGTGTGCTCCTATATGTGAAATCCCCAGCAATTCCGAAACGAGTGCCGCCAATTCAATTTCCAAGGGTGTCTTTGGGGCGTGGCGGACCGCTTGGGCCACCATTTCCGGGCGGGGTAGTGATGCGCGGTCCACCTTCCCGTTCGCGGTGATGGGGAACCGGTCCAGCACGATGCACGCCCGGGGCAGCATATACGCGGGAACCTGTTGACGTAAATAACGTAATAGTTCCGCGTTCTCAGGACAGGTCCCGCTTCGCGCAGTGACATATGCCACCAGGTA
>JAKLHG010000111.1 GCA_022710255.1 Candidatus Hydrogenedentota bacterium | reverse complement strand
GGCGACCGATTCCTTGTTTGCTGAAGGGTTGCGCACGGTGTATACGGGACCGGGTTTCAGTGTTCGTATCGGCGGCCGGCTGAACGGCCTTACCTATTACTACCGTGTGAAAGCGACCCGAAACGGCTGGGATGACAGTGTCTGGCGCGACGGGGACAATGGATGCGCGGTAACATTCACCTGTGGACAACCGGGAGAAATGACGGTTCCCTCCGACAATAGTACGGGCGGGTATCTCGTGTACTGGGGCGCATCCATTACCACGGGCGTAACCTATGTCCTGGAGGAAGCCACGGAGGCGGATTTCAGCGAGGGGTTGCGCACCGCTTATACCGGCGCCAGCCTGGGCACGTATATTACAGACCGGACCGGCGGCGCCACGTATTACTACCGCGTCAAGGCGACCCGCAACGGTTATAATGACAGCGTTTTACGCATTGGCGACAACGGCTGTGTCGTGGCGGAGCACGATTCCGGCTTTCCTTACATTGAGGATTTTGATGGCGATTTCCACAGTTTGGAAAACGTCACCGGAGATGTCGGAGACTGGACACATTTTGGCAGCCCTACGCCGACAGAAGATACCGGGCCTGATACCGACCATTCCGGGACAGGAAAATATCTGTATATAGAGTCCTCGGTTTGTAGTAGTGATATTGCGGCTATCGTGATAACGCCCGTCATTGATACGGGCGGCGCACCCTGGACCTCCCTGACCTTCTGGTATCACATGTACGGCTTCCCCGTGGGAACGCTTGCGGTACATGCCAGTACGGACGGCGGAGCAACCTGGTCGGAAAACCTCTGGTCTCTTTCGGGCAACCAGAAGAATTTGTGGAAAATGGCGACCGTGAATTTGAACACCAGTGCGGGCAGGTCACTCAGAGTGCGGTTTATAGGCACCATTGATATACCTGATTCAAGCGATATGGCAATAGATGATATCTGTATTGACGTTGCCAGGGACTTTGGCGACGCTGCCGATCCCAAGTACCCGACATTGTTATCCCATAACGGGGCGCGGCATACTATCAGCGGCCTGTATCTTGGCGCCGCAGTTGACGGCGAGGTGGATGGCCAACCTCATGCCGATGCCTTGGGCGACGACGCGAAAGAACTGGATGACGAGGACGGCGTACAGTTCATCCCGCCCCTGATACCCGGGCGGCAGGCCGCCGCTACCGTGACCGCCTCCATGCCGGGCAAACTGGACGCCTGGGTGGATTTTAATAACGACGGCGACTGGAATGATCCCGAAGAACGGATTTTTACCGCATACGGTCTTGCGGCGGGAACGCAGGAAGTGCTGTTTAACGTTCCGGCAACGGCCCTCCCAACCCATGAGACCTTTGCGCGATTCCGCCTGAGCGCTTCCGGCGTCCTTGCGCCGACCGGTCTGGCGAAAAACGGCGAGGTCGAGGATTACACGGTAGCCATCGGGCTTGCCGCGCCCGTTCTCCATCCCGAACCGCCCCTGACGCCCGGGACTTCCAATAAACTTTCATGGCCGTCCGTACTCCAGGCAAACGAATACTATGTGGAATTTGATACGGACAACAGTTTCGCGACCCCGGACGGCTCCAGTGGCTGGATAACACCCCTGTCGTATACGTTCGCCGGGCTGGTTCCCGGCCAGGCCTATTATTACCGCGCCAGGGGGCGGACGGAAACATGGCCGCCGATTGACAGCAGCATGCTGCAAACAACGCAGGCCGATTTTCTCGCCAATACGCTTGTGGATACGCTCGCCTCAACAGGGGATGAGGTAATTCTTGCGAGGACCAACCCCCAGGTGGATGTCGTGGGAGGGTTGGAAAGAACCAGTTATGAACCCTACGGATGTCGGATGAACAGTTATCTGGTAACCAGCAATACCCTGTTGACGAAAATCGAAGTTTATTTCAGGTCCACCTATGCCAACAACACGATAGAATTTGTTGTTTATGAAGGCGGTTCCACCTATGATGCACCCTTTAATAGAGTCCACAGTTCATTTTTAACAAATACAAGAACTGAAGCCGGATACCGCAGTTCGGGCAATATTGCCGTGCCGTTGTCTGCGGGCAACCATTATCTAATCGGTGTTTACTGCGGGGGAACCTTTTACTTTTACGTTGGGGATCCCTCGGCCTCGCCGTCCTTCGGAAGCCACATAGGCACTGCGGCGGAAAACGGATATCCCAGCCCGAAGGTCTATGGTAGCAATAGGTATACGACGACTGTCGGGTATGCGTTCCGCCTGACCACTGCGGCAGGGGAGTATGCGGATGTGGGAACCATGGTGACCGCGCCCATTGCGCCGTCGGGTTTCAACTCCTGGAACAGGCTTGCGTTTAATCGAACTGTACCATCTGCCACATCCCTTACTGTGGACATTTTGCCCGAAACAGGCGGCATACCCATCAGCGGTTACAGGAATGTGTACAGCGGTATGGACATCAGCGGCATTACGGTGAGCGCCATCCGGCTCCGGGCCAACCTGTCCACTGCCGACAACCGTCTGACCCCAGCCCTGCGGGATTGGACCGTGTCCTGGCATACGGGCGATTCGTTCATTGAGAGTGGATATTCCGACCCGGTGTGGTCCGAACAGGAAGTGGTTGTGGAAGGGGAACCCGTGGAGGAGGGAGAACCCGGCGAGGGCGAAGAGGAAGGTGAGGGGGAGGAGGAAGGTGAACACGAACCCGGGGACGAAACAACCATCATGCTTCCGGGCGATGTGCCCCTGAAACTGGTCTGGATACCGGCGGGCTCGTTTCTCATGGGCCGGTATCCGGGAGAGGAAGGCAGCTATGACAGGGAATCCCCGCGGCACGAGGTGATGCTGACGCAGGGCTTCTGGATGGGCAAATATGAGGTGACGCAGGGACAGTGGCTGGCAGTGCGCAACACCTGGCCGGATGCGGTTCCGAATGCACCCTCCAACAGTTATGGCCTCGGTTCCACGTATCCCGCGTACTATGTTTCCTGGGAGGACGCCCGGGAATTTATCGCCGCTTTGAACGCCTATATCGCGAATACGGACCAGGGCCCCCTCACGGTGCGGCTGCCCAGCGAGGCGGAATGGGAATATGCCTGCCGTGCGGGCACGCAGACGCGTTTCTATTTCGGCGACTCCCCGGACTGTGCCGGAGACTGTTCAGACTGCGCCGCGGGAGTGCTGCCGGGCAACCGCACGAATTACCTGTGGTATTGCGGAAACAACAGCATCGTCGGCGCCAAGCCTGTGGGCGGAAAACTGCCCAATGCCTTCGGGCTGTTTGACATGAGCGGCAACCTGAATGAATGGTGTGAGGATGACTGGCACAGTGACTATAGCGGCGCACCTGCGGATGGAAGCGCCTGGGTAGCGACGCCCAGGAAAACAAATCGTGTTCGCCGGGGTGGCGCTTGGGGCAGCAATGTCGTTGACTGTCGTTCATCTAATCGGAACTCCAATCTGGCGGACATGCGTGGCTACCATGTAGGGTTCCGCCTGGCCGCAGTGGAGTCCATACCTGTTGACGAGGGCGTTTATTATAGTTGTCTCCAGGACGGTGCAATTGTGGGGCAGCCCGCGATACCGCCCTCCCAACTGCCGGACCAGGTCTACTATCTCAGCGACGAACCCTTATGGGTTTCCGGTCAACCGCTGCCCGTGGAAAACTTCCGGGCTACCGGCCAGGTATGCGATTTCCAGTGGTGGGGTGTTGAAGTGGATGGCCAGGGCCTGCCGTGTGAACGGGAGCACAGTACCTTCATGCTCCAGGTGGGCAGTGACGCCTCGGGGTGGTTCTGGGAGGACCTGGTAACGGCGGAAAAAGAAGCGGTGACTGAAGTGTCGTTCTGGAACGAGACCCTGAATACTGATGTTCTCCTGACCTTGTATAAGTATGAGGTGAACACGCTGGCATCGTGTTGTTTCCTCGATGCGGAAGCCGTCGATCATTTTATCAGCATCCGAAGCATTTCCCTTAATGATTTGGGTGAAACGGAGGATGGGGGCTGTTATTTCGGTTGGACCGCCAGTTTGGAAGGGGACAACACCCTTTGGGCACGTGATTTTGGCGGCATAAACCCCTATCCCCTGTCGGACGTTTCCGACAATCTCGCTTTTTGTGTTGGCGGGGAATGGTATGATCCCTGCGGCCCGGATGAAACGCCTCCCCTTGTGGAACTTTTCGGCGCGGATTCGGTTGTGGTCGAGTGCGGCACCGCATACGCGGATAGCGGCGCTACAGCATTTGACCTATGCGACGGCGACCTGACCGGCGCCATGGTAACAACCAACCCGGTGAATATTAACGTGCCCGGTGAATACAGTATCGCCTATAACGTAACCGATACCGCAGGCAACGCCGCCGAACCGGCGATACGTACGGTGAAGGTGGTTGATACCCAAGAGCCAGACCTCACGCTGTTGGGAGTACCGCTTGTTTATATTGAATGTCCGGGCAACTACATTGACGCCGGCGCGACGGCGGTGGACATCTGTGACGGAAAATTGACCCCATCCATTGTAATCGCTGGCGACACGGTTGACCCGGCCCGACCGGGAACCTATATCATCCGGTACAACGTGAGTGATTCCAGCGGCAATGCGGCTCCGGAGGTCATACGCACCGTAACTGTCACCGACCCCCGCCCGCCCGTCATTACCCTGCTGGGCGAGGATTTCATAACCGTGGAATGCGGCGATGCCTACGTGGATGCCGGGGCAACCGCCATGGATGCCTGTGACGGTGATGTAAGTTCCGACATTATTCCGGTCAGTTATGTGGATACCGGCATCCCCGCAGTTTTTACGGTCAATTATTATGCGATGGACCACCGCGGCAATTATGCGGACGTGGCCTTTCGTACTGTAACCGTTGTGGATACAACGGCTCCGGTAATCGTCGCCTGCACGCCGCCCGGGCCGTTGACTCCCGGTGAAGGCGGCGGCGCGGCCTTGCCCGACCTGACAGAAACTATGGTGGTGGACGACGTCTGCGGGACCTTGACCTATGTGCAGGATCCACGCGCAGGAACGATTGTATTCGAGGATACCCGGGTGACACTGACGGTAACGGACCGGGGCGGTAATGCCGATGTCTGCGAAATGAGGGTCGAAGTGGGCGGTATAGGTGAAGGAGAAGGCGAGGGAGAAGGTGAGATAGAGAATGCCGAACAATATCTATGTCCGGAGGAAGGAATCCTTTATGGACAAGCCGTTACGCCGCCCTCCCCGGCTTTTGATCTATCGTACCGCCTCAGTGACGAAGTCTTGTGGTCGCCATATTATCCGTTGCCGGTGGAAAACTTTACGACGGCAGGCCGGATTACAACTATTCACTGGTGGGGTGTGGAAGTCAACAACCTCGGGGCGCCCTGTGAACGCGTGCAGAGCACCTTCACCCTTAAAGTCGGCAGTAACAGAACCGGCGTGATGTGCGAGTATATCGTAACACCCGAGAAACAGGACCTTGGAGAGACCTGGTTCTGGGACCCGGTATGGAACACCGATGTCCTGTTGCCTTTGTATAGATATGATGTCGTGTTTCCGACAGGTTTCTGTCAACTCGACCCGGAAGCGGACAACCATTTTATCAGCATCCGAAGCGCCTCTTTTGCCGGACCGGACCAGGTCATGGATGAAGGATGTTATTTCGGCTGGGCGACCAGTCCCGAGGGTAATCATGACCTTTGGGCATGGGCCTTCGGCAGTGTTCTTCCTATGCCGCTTTCTCAGCCTTCCGATAACCTTGCCTTTTGCCTGGCCGGAAATGAGGAAGGACCCGTTCACCCGGCGGACCTGAACGCCGACTGGCGCATGGGTATCAGCGAAGCCATCGCCTATCTTGCGGGCTGGCAGCAGGGAATCAACCCGCTAAGCTATGCCATGCGCGCCGCCTACCTGTGGCAGAACGGCGAATCTTACCAGTATCTTCCCGGCGAAGAACCCCCGCTGTGCTGGACACCGTGATACAACCAAAATGAATAATCTTTTTCAGTTGCCGTGCCAACTGAAAAACTTTGTTGGACTGAACGCAAATGTAGACTCTACATAAGGCCAGGCACCGTCATTGCGAGGTAACGAAGCAATCTGGTGGCGCTCAAACGCTGCGATCAGATGCACAATGAGATTGCTTCGTTACCTCGCAATGACGGTAGCCGCTAGATGCTTACAGATTCAAATTCCAATTTAATCTCTACGGCGAAGCCTTTTAGTCCAACAAATTCAATCGACACCGCCATGAGTGTCCAAATCAGACGCGCACCCTTTGATGAAAACGCACCAACGCGGCTTCATTTGATATCCATGGTGGTGAATCTGGAAATCAGTCCCTGCCATGTTCATAACAAGGGTAAACGAGCGCTGATTGAAGTTTGATATTTATTCTTTTCCCGGAAGTGTATTTCCTGTCGTATTTATGGAGTCCGGCACTTGGGGAAGATTCTAAGGAAGCGTATAGGGCAGTTCCAGTGATGTTCCCATTTCAGGCGGCCGTATGCGCCGGTATCCCCCGTTATGAAAGACGAGTATCTGATAACGATCGGTTTCAGGCGATTCCTCGAATTCCAGACGCAGTCGGGAAGGGCCACTGTCGCCGGTCTCGAGCACGGTTATGATCAGCCCCTTCAAATCATGGCGGTCGCCCGGGCGCATGGGTCTTTCGGGGCTTCGGAACAATTTCTCGATCAGCGTGGTGCATAACTGGCCGTTTACGATTTCCAATTCCAATTCCCGGTCACCGGTGCGGGTAAGGCGATGCGTGAACGGCGCCATCGAAAGGAGCCACCAGGATTTGGCCTGGGGCAGGCCATCAAAATAGCGCAGCATGACCGGGTATACCCCGGTATACGGGTCGGGCGCGTTAACGACCAGCACCTGGGACTCCGCGATGCGCTCTTCATCCATCTCGATAGAGCGCATGATGGCATTCAAATGTCCCATCAGGAGGCGCAGCCCCGCAACTTGCGCCGGCCATAATATCGCGCTGACACCCAGGTGCAGGATGATAAACAGCCACATGAGACCCCGCACCAGGCGGCGTTTCAACACGGCGACAGTCGCTGTTCCTTTCATGCGCCAGGCGTGAACGATCATGACGGCAATCACCGCGGCGCCGCCCAGCGACGGCGCGAGCAGCACCCGCGCGTTGACTATGGCGGCAAGGCTGGGGAGCGTCGCGATAAGCGCGCCTGGAATCAGCCAGCGCAGGGCGCGCCGTTCCCGCTCCTCGAACCCGGGCCAGAGTACATGCAATGCGAAGCCCATGATAATGAGCGCCCCCAGCCCCATCACGATAAAAACCGGTTCCAGGGATGGACGCAAGAAAGTCGCTTCGCAGGGAAGCATGAAAAACTGGCCGCCCATGTGCATGAGAAACCGGCCCGGCGCCGCCATCAGGTATCCCGGGAGATTTGTTCCGGGGTCCAGATAGAGTTCCGAATTTGCAGCGCCATAGCCGTTGAAGCGATAGAAAGCATAATAGCCAACGGCAATCACGAACACCGGCGCTGCCGCCCGGAACCGGGCGCGTATGCCCTTCTGTGCACCGAAAAGTTCATAGGCCAACACGTAGGCAAGTGCCCCCAGCGCGGTTTCGGAGGCCAGCAAACCGCCCGCATAGCCCGCCAGCGACAGGAAGATTCCCGGCCGCCACTGTTCCTCGCGCCAGCGCAGATGGGCCGCCACGCCCAGAAAGCCCAGCGCCACCGCAATTACCGAGTTGCGATTCGCCCACCAGCCTGCCGGCAGGATATGGGATTCGTCAAGGACAAACAGGAGCAGGGCCAGCACGCCGATGGCGGGCGGCAATGAACGCCGTAAAATCAGCATGGCGGCCAGGCAGAGCAGGATATACCACAGAATCGAATGGGCATGGAATGCGGGCGCACAATGACCGAATACCTGGTAATCCAGCGCCATCAAGAACGATGACAGCGGCCGAAAAAAAATGCCCCTTGAATTCCAGGTCCATAAACCACGGGTAAGGGCCCTTTTCAATATAGGGGCGCATGGCTTCCGTGTTGCCATTTCCAAAAACAAAGACGTCGAAGGGGGAGCCCAGATCGTTGTGTCCTTCCACCGTCACAAAGTGGAGATAATCGTCCGCAAAAAAACCGAATCCGAGCGTAGTTAGGGCTACAACCGTCCCCGCCGCCAAGGCGAGATAATAACCACGGGAACCCGTAAGAAAAGAGAAGGACATAAGGAGCGCTCCGAAAACTTGCTTTCACACTGTGTAGTATACAATAATCGTCCCTGCAGGAAGCGCATCCGGTAGTCCGGATTTCGAGCAACAGATGAGGCAAAAACGGTGGTGTTCTCGAAGGAGCCTTTTTCATTTGGGAGTCTGGAAAATAATTGCCGCGGTTAATACAACCGTATTATAGTAAGGGGCGAGATAACAAGAACAAAGGCACCAACCATGCTTGAAACCAAAATAAAGACAAGGATCGTTATGGTCGTTCTTATAGTCTGGTACATGCAGGTATTCACAACCGCAACGGTCCATGCGGAATCTCCCGCCCCAAAAATCCTGCGAAGCGCCCCCGTCCTGCGTCACCTCGACATGAACAACAGCCTTATCGTGTATGTATCTGGAAACATGTGTTCCGTATATGACTTTCAGAATGAAACAGTACGTTGGAGCCGAACGATAACGCAAGACACCGCCACCAGTATCAGCGTTACTGTCAATGCCATGTTGTTCCGTGACGGCCAGGGTATGGTGATGGTGGAAAAAGATACAGGCAAGGAATTATGGACCCGGTCGGAAAAGGAGTGCGGGGAACTTACGGATGCCCGTTTCATTGGGGACACCGGCTGGACGACGGCGGAATATGACCGGGCGGTGTTCGTATATGACCCGTCGGGACAGGCGCATCGGCAGCCGCAAGATTTTGACCGGGGAACGACACTCCGCGTTCTGGAATGGCTGCCGGGGAAGGAAGTATTGGCTGTCGGCCAATCTACGGTGCACCTCCAGGGGAAAACACGCAACCGCGTATTTTTCTGGGATCCCAAATCGGGGGAGACACGTGAAGGGTATGACGTTGAATCCGACGAACTGCATTCTTATCTGCACCCGTCCGTACCGGGAAAACTTCTGCTTGTCGAAATCAAACTACCTTTCGGATTCACGCTAAAAACCCTGGACGCCTCTTCAGGCAAGGTGGAAAACACGCTGGAAAACGTGATGGAAAACATATTCCTCTATAATCTGAAACAGGGAGGCGTGGCCGTTCTGACCCATGAGTGGGAAGAAGAGGCTCGGATACTCAATCTCGTCACGGGCGACCGCAAGATATTGCGGAGGCCGCCCGGGCACATTTTCAGGGGCGACGCTTACGCTGCGGCTGACGGTCGGGACTGGATTCTTTCCCAGGATGAAGACAAGCATGCCTGGCTTTGGGCGGTTGAAGAAGGTGTCACGCCCCGCAAAGTAATGGACGGCCGGCCATACTGTTTTCTCCCCGACAGGGATATTGTCCTGCAGTTGCCGTATGTGCTGGAGGCGGGCGACGGCGCCATGAATGCCTATCACCTGGAAACCATGGAGAGAACCGCACGATGGACGTCACCGCCGGATTACTGGTTCCACGAGGTGGTTTGCCGGGAGATGAAGCGGGCGCTCGGCTGTTCACTTGAAGAA
>JAKLHG010000110.1 GCA_022710255.1 Candidatus Hydrogenedentota bacterium | reverse complement strand
AAGGGCACCGGCAACCCCGCACCCGCTGTCGTTATGCGTGTGAATGCCCAGGCAGGCCTTGGGAACCTGTTTCCTGGCGGCTTTGGTCAACACCTGAATATCTTCGGGCAACGTGCCGCCGTTGGTGTCACAAAGCACGATGGCCTCCGCACCGGACTCGGCGGCGCAGGCAATCACCTCAAAGGCATAGGCCTGATCTTCGCGACAAGCGTCAAAAAAATGTTCCGCATCCACGAAAACCCGCCTGTCATGGCCCTTGAGCCAGGTAACGGATTCACGCACCAGGGCCAGGTTCTGTTTCAGGGTAATGCCGAGCACATCACGCACATGGGAAACGGAACTCTTGGCGAAGATGGTCACGACCGGTGTACGCGCCTCCACCAGGGCTTTCAGATTGGGGTCGTCATCGCAATGATTTTTATGGTGGCGCGTGCTGCCGAAAGCGACCACGGTACTGTTTTTCAAATCAATATCCCGGACGCGTTTGAACAGGTCCGCCGCCTTGGGATTCGCATGTGGTTGCCCCCCTTCAATATAGGAAACACCGAGCGTGTCCAAGGCTTTGACCACCAGTAACTGGTCGCTCTTGGAAAACTTGACTCCGGGGCCTTGTGCACCGTCGCGCAACGTAGTGTCGTATACTTCAATTTTATTTTTCATGTTGGAAGACTCCCAAAACTATTCTCATATTTTAAAACCATGCGGCAAATGATGCCCCCTGCGGGCCGGGGGATTGACCCGCCAGGTAAATGGTCGCCAGGGGCAATACTACACCCTCAAGGCAGGAAACAGCGCATCATCTTCTAATGGCTGCGGTTTCCAAGACGATTGGCCGTCACCGGAATACTGATTTGTTCTTGGGAAAGGAGGTACTGGATCCCGGCCAATTCTGATGCAGTTGGGAGCATTATAACAAAACCGGAACCTGGAATATATTCAGGTTCAGGCCCGACGAAGCGTGTTAACAGAAAGCGGGTTCTCATGGATAAAATGATGCAGCAATTCATGGCCCCGCGCGACCAGAATACCACCCGCAGCGGCCGCCTTTTCACTGTAAGAGGCCACCTCGTCCCGTTCAATGCCGGGGCCGCACATGGCGAAGGGAACGGGTCCACCCGCATGCGTCTTGGTACTGATGAGGGTGAAATGGTCGGGCGCGGCGAGCAGGCGCGTCTCCGGGTGGGCAGCCTGGTATTCGAGAAAAGGCCCGACAATGCGTTCATCGAATTGTTCAATGGCCCGGATTTTCAATTCCACATTGCCCTGATGGGAGGCCTCATCTGGTGCTTCCACATGTATATAAACGAAATCGCCATGTTCCAACGCCCTTCGTGCGGCATCCACTTTGCCCTCGTAATTCGTGTCAATCCAGCCTGTGGCGCCCGGCACATCCACCACGTCGAGTCCCGCGCATACGCCAATACCCTTGACCAAATCCACCGCCGAGATGACCGCGCCGGAAAGGCCGAAACGGTCCCGGTACGATTCCAGCGAGAGCGCCCGTCCCTGTCCCCAGGGCCACAGCGAGGTTGCAGGAAGATTTCCCGCTTCTACGCGCTTTTCGTTGACAGGATGCTCGCGCAGTACCGGTTCCGACGCTTCCATGAGTTCGCGCAGCAATGCTGCCGCGGGGCCTTTCGGCAGCCAGGGGGCATACTCCCTGCCGGTAATATTGTGGGGCGGTTCGCATTCCGTGGCGGCCAACTGGTCCACGGAACCCGCATCGGAGGCTTTGATCACACCCGTATGACGGTAACTGACGCCGGCATGCAGCACGATGGGAAAGCGGTCCGTAAGCGCCTGATTCAGGCTTTGCACAAGGATCCGCGCTTCTTCCGTGGTAATGTGACCCGAGGTGAAATCTCTCATGACGCCCTGTTCCAGACAGACGAGGTTGCACCGAAATGCAACCTCGTCTCCGCCCAATGTAATCCCCTGGCTAGCCGCTTCAATGGCCGCCCTGCCAGAAAAGAACGTGCGCGGGTCATACCCGAAAACCGAAAGATTGCCCACATCACTTCCGGGCGGCATGCCTTCGGGCACCGGACAGAACAGTCCGGAACAGCCGGACGCCGCAATGCGGTCCATATTTGGGGTGTGGGCGGCTTCAATGGCCGTCCAGCCGCCACACGATTCCAGCGGATGGTCCGCCATGCCGTCTCCAAGCAAGACAATGTATTTCACGATGTCGCTCCTATTACGTTGTAGCGGGGAAACTCCCCCTCGGCAAATACACTATCATGTAAACGACAATCAAGGCAACCGCATTCCTGAATCCCGAATCCGCACATAAGGAATGGCGAGATCCAACAATTCGGTTTCTAACGTGCAGATTTAGGTGAACGGGCGTGATCCTGTATTTTTCTTGGTAAAAGGATTCGGTATACAATGAGGAACCGTTGTGTTTCATTTTTACGATTGCAGTAATCAAGGAGTTTACTTGAACAAGTCCCTTTCCATAGAAATCGGTGTCAAAACCGACCCTATCGAATACCGGTACTCCTATCCGTGGCTCTTTCGCCTGCTGGCGGAAGAGGGCGTCAAACATGTTCAAATCGGCACTTTTTTTGAGATGTACGCCCTGCCGGACGCCTTCTTCACCGCGTTGCGCGAACAGGCTGCGGCCTTTGGCCTTTCCATCACCAGCGTGTTTACCGCCCATCGGGAGCTGGGCGGTTTTTTCCAGGAGGAACCCGCCTGGGAAACGATTGCACGAAAGAACTATGAACGCCTGATTCAGGCAGGGGCCTTGCTGGGTGCCCGCTCGGTGGGTTCCAATCCCGGCGCAGTGGTAAGGGACCGCATGGAGGGCAAGACGGCAGGCATAAACCGGTACCTGCGCCACATGCGTGAACTGATGCATTTCGCCCACAAGCACGGTGTTCCCTGCCTGACGATGGAACCCATGTCTTGCCTGGCGGAACCTCCTACGCTCCCTGAGGAAATCACCGCCATGGCGAAGGCGTTGGCATCCTATCACGGAACCCACCCGGATACCGCCGGAATCGGGTATTGCGCCGACGTTTCGCATGGATACGTGGACCGGGACGGGCGGGTCGTGCACACGCACCTTGCTTTGCTTGAGGCGACACTGCCCTGGCTTGTGGAACTGCATCTGAAGAATACGGACGGGCGTTACGACGCCACCTTCGGATTTACGAAAGAGGAACGTGAACGGGGCATCATAGCGCTGACCGACATGCGCGATTTTCTTTTCGCGCACGGCGACATTCTTCCCGTCGAAAATCTCATGGCCTATCTTGAAATCGGCGGGCCGAAACTCGGCCGCGACTACAGTGACCCTCTGCTCGAGGAATCCCTCCGGGAATCGCTTCGGCACCTGAAAGAGGTCTTTGCATGCCCCCTTCCCACACAAGCCGAACACATCCCTTCCGTGTCCTCCGTGCCTGTTTCACAGGGGCCACATGTGGAAATCGCGCCGTCCCTGATGTGCGCCGACCTGTGTCATGCAGAGGGTGCCGTCCATGCCTTGGAGCGATTAGGCGCGGACTGGCTGCACCTTGACATCATGGACGCGCGGTTTACGCCCAACATGCCCCTTGGACTGGAACTGCTGCGCCAACTGCGTTCGAAAACACGGTTACCTTTCGATGCCCACCTGATGGTCACCAACACGGATTTCTTTGTACGGGAAATGATTGCCATCGGCGTGCAGCAGATATCCGTGCATGCGGAATCCGACCATCACCTGGACCGCACCCTGGCCTTTATCCGGGACGCCGGGATTCGCGCGGGCGTCGCCCTGAATCCGGCCACACCGCTTGAAACGCTGGACTATCTGCTCGAACGCCTGGACTTTGTATTGATAATGACCGTAAACCCCGGGTTTGCCGGCCAGCAGATGGTACCCACCGGCCTCCGGAAAATCAGTGATTGTTACCGGTATCTTCGCACCCGGGGCGCGGCCATACCCATCCAGGTGGACGGCCAGGTCAGCTTCGCCAACATACCGATGATGGTGGGGGCAGGCGCGGATTGCCTGGTGGCGGGAACCAGCAGCCTGTTTCACACCGGCGCCAGCCCGCCGGAAAATATGGCCAGGATGAAGGCAGCCATCGTGAAAGGGCTGGAGATCCGCTCCGGCCGCCCCCGCTGCGTCAACAAGGAGAACATCCCTTCATGAAAGCCCTGGTACTGCATGGAATCGGCGATCTCCGGTTTGAGGAAATGCCTGCGCCGGAACCCGGCCCCGGGGAAGTACTAATCCGGGTCGTGGCCTGCGGGGTATGCGGCTCTGACATACCGCGTATTTTTGAAAAAGAAGCCTACCGTTACCCGCTGATTTGCGGTCACGAATTCTCCGGACTGGTTACCGACTGCGGCGCGGGCGTGGACGACCTGGAAAAAGACGCCCGGGTAACGGCGTTTCCCCTGGTCTGGTGCGGGAATTGCCCCGCGTGTGAACGGGGCCGCTATGCCCAGTGTTCCCATTACGATTACCTGGGCTCACGGAGCAATGGCGCCTTTGCCGAATATGTGGTCGCGCCGCGCCGCAACATTCTACGCATCCCCGAGAGGGTGCCGATGGAAGTGGCGGCCATGACCGAACCGGCCGCCGTCGCTCTCCACGCCCTGTACCGGGCGGGCGGCCTGTCGGCGGGAGAGACCGCCGCTATTTTCGGGGCGGGGCCTATCGGCCTGATGACGGCCCAGTGGGCGGAACTATCCTGCATGGGCAAAGTCATTTTATTCGATGTGGATCCGGACAAATGCGCCCTGGCCCGTCGATTGGGATTCCGTTACTGCTTCAACACGGCCGAAACATCGGCACCGGAGGTTATCGACGATATGACGGGCGGCGAAGGCGCGGACATTGTCATTGAAGCGGCCGGCGCGCCCGCAGCGCTGACTTCCTGCCTGGAAGTCGCAGGCACGGGGGCACGGATTGTTTTACTGGGCAATCCCACCTCTGATGTCACCCTTCCGGCTCCCCTGTTGTCCCGGGCCATGCGTCGCGAACTTTCCATCCTGGGCAGCTGGAATTCCACCTACAGCGCCCTGGGTACCCGGGGTGAATGGCAGGTGGTGCTGCAGTCCATGGCAGCCAGCGCCCTGATGTTCAGCCCGCTCATCAGCCATCGCGTAACCTTGGCCCATGCCACCGAAACGCTAAAGACCATGCACCGGAAAGTGGGTCTGTTTTCAAAAGTCATCCTACAACCCATACTTGGATAACCCGCTCCGCATAAAGGAATGCCTCATGCTCGCCGCACTTCTGGAAGATATTAACCGTCTCACCCTGAAAGAAATGGCCGTTCCCAAAATCGATGACGATTCCGCCCTGATGCGGGTGGAATCCGTGGCCATCTGCGGTTCTGACGCCCGCATCCTGCACCATGGCAATCCCCGGGTGCTCCCGCCGGCCATCATGGGTCATGAAGCGGCCGGCATCATCGAAAAAACCGGAAAAAATGTCACCCGTGTTAAGGAAGGCGACCGTGTCGCCCTCGGCGCCGACGTGCCCTGCGGCCGGTGTTCCTGGTGCCGCAACGGCCTGGGCAACAACTGCGCCGTCAATTATGCGGTGGGATACCAGATTTCAGGCGCATTCTCCCAGTACATGAAGCTGCCGCGCCTGTTGCTGGAGGAGGGTCCGGTAACGCTTATTCCGGACGCGCTTTCCTATGACGAGGCGGCGCTGGCGGAACCGCTGGCGTGCGCCATAAACGGACTGGAACTCGTGAACATGTCCCTGGGGAAAACTGTGGCGTTGCTCGGGCTCGGGCCCATCGGATGCATGATGATAGATTTGGCCCGCGTCATGGGAGCGGTAAAGGTGATTGGCGTACAGCGCAGCAAAAAACGCCTGGAAATTGCCCGCGCATACAACGCAGACGTGTATATCGCTTCCGATGAGGAAAACGTGGTAGAACGATGCCGGGAAGAAACCGGCGGGCACGGACCCGATGTTGTCATTACCACCTGCGGCGCGGTGGAAGCCCATGAACAGGCGATTGACATGGTGGCGCACCGGGGCTATGTCAATCTTTTCGGCGGACTGACAAAAGACATGCGACCGGCACAGATTCTCTCCAATATCATTCACTACAAGGAATGTTACGTTACGGGTTCGCATGGCAGTGTACCACGCCAGCATGAACTGGCCGTCACCCTCATTGAAAGGGGCATGGTCCGCGTCAAACCCGTCATTACCCACGCCTATCCGCTTACCAGGATTCAGGAGGCTTTTGAAACCATGGAATCCCGCCGCGGCATGAAGGTGATCCTTCATCCGCATGCCTAACCCCTCCCCAAGCCAAATGCGTCATGGCGTGTTTTTGTCTACCGACCGGGTGACCTGGTTTTGGTTCCCATTCCAGCCCAACCTTTAAGTTATTTGAACACTAATTCTAGTTTGCGGTACACTACTGGACGTATTCAGGTAAAAAATTCTTTCCCCCCTTAACCGTTGTTAATAAGGCTCCATCAATGAACACAAAGATATTGATTGGCTTTTTTGTCTTGCTTGCCATTTTTCTGTTACTGCCCGTGGTGGCCCAAATCATCCGGTCCACCGGCGGAGGTGGCGGAGAGTTGGGTGGCCCCCCGCCTCCGGGACCAAAGGCAGAGCCCCTGTTAAATGCCAGCAATCTTGTAGGTACAGCTTGGAATGTTAAAACCCCGGAGATGCCCATTGCGGTAACGGTGACCCTCAACAGCGGTGGCCAGGCGGTGGCGACGGTGCCGGCCCTTTTTGCGCCCATTGCCCGCCAGCAACTGGGCACGGACACCCTCACGGGAAATTGGTCTGTCCAAGGCAACAAGTTAATTGCCTCGGTTACGTTTCAGGGGAAGGGGTTCCAGGTGGAATGTGATATCATCGGCGACAAGATTTACTATAACAACAAAGAGATTCCTCGAGTCCAGTAACCTCTTCCGTTTCCGGGAACGCTTATGGAACCTGACAAGGTAGCATCACCTGTCAAAAAAGAGGAGCGCCTTAAAGAAATGGCGGCCACGTGGGGGACTGTTGCCGTGGCCTATTCCGGAGGGGTCGATTCTTCCTATCTCGCCGATGTGGCCGTCGAGGTTCTGGGTAAAAAAGTGTGGCTGTTTATTGCGGATACGCCAAGTTTTCCGCGCTCCGAGTTATCCTTTGCGCTGGAACTCGCCCGCGCACGGGGATGGCAGGTTGAAACCCTGAATACGCATGAATTCTCCTGTGAAGCCTTTTTAAAAAACGATGCGATGCGGTGCTACCACTGTAAAGGGGAGATCTTCAGCGTTATGGCTGCCCGGGCCCAGGCCCGGCATATAGCCGTGCTGGCACATGGAGAAACCGCAGAGGACATCCTTGACTCTACCCGCGTCGGCATGCGTGCCGCCCATGAGGCCGGCGTTCAGGCCCCCCTCGCAGACGCAGGCTTTACCAAGGCCGACATCCGTGAGCGCAGCCGCGCCCGGGGACTGCCGACCTGGGCCAAGCCCTCTTTCGCCTGTCTGGCATCGCGTATACCCGAAGGATCCCCCATCACCAGGGAAGCCCTGGATAAAATCGAACAGGCGGAAATACTCCTGCGCGAGTTGGGCTGCCGTCAATACCGTGCGCGTCATCACGGCGAGCTGTGTCGCATTGAAGTGGAATCCGAAGATATGCCCCTCCTGCTGTTGGAACAAAACCGCCAGCAACTTATCACGGCACTCAGGAAACTTGGGTACCGTTACGTTACGCTGGACTTGGCGGGATACAAAACCGGGAACATGGCAAAGTAAGTGGCGGGGCATTTTCAACGAAACGGGCGGAAAGCCAAACGCGTGGCGCTGTTTATTGTGAAAGCAGTTCCATTCCATATCTTTCTGAAATAGCCTTGAAGCGTGTACAGCAAAGTCACTTTGACAGCCCACTCAGTCCTCCTGTAAACGGTAGTTAACACCGGACAAGTTCATCAAAAGAGAGGACTTAAGGGACACCAATCAGGAGAGTGTTTACTGTCGTTTTTGTCCTTTATGTCCTTTAAGTCACTTGGTTTGAAAACCGCTTCTAAATACAACTGCCGTTTTAAGGTTTAATCGCTATTGTGAACGCAGTGAAGCAGTCTTAACGCTCCGCATATGCCCTCATTGGCGGGGCCAGGCGCAAATATGCTATAGTTAAGTACCTGCTGTATTATTTTGTCAAATTTCCAGAGCCCGACCGAGGGGGATTTTTGTGCAACATTGGTAAACGGAGTGCCGTGTAAGAAATTTTTTGCGGGTATGGACTGTTTCCTTTAAAAATAGTCTGACTTTGGTGTGTTTCGGGTGGATTGCTGACGAACGGCTGTATCTCCGTTGCTGGTAAGGAACCCTTAGATTTATGCTCAAGAAAGAAGTAGAGATTCGTTGGCATGGCCGTGGCGGCCAAGGCACAATTACCTCGGCCAATATGCTGGCTGAAGCAGCCTATCACGCGGGCTTCAGGGGCGTCATGTCCTCGCCGGCATTTGGCGCGGAACGGCGTGGCGCCCCGGTCACCGCATCAACACGCCTTGCGCCGAAACCTTTGCGCTGCCTTTCCCAGGTGCAGTTTCCGGACATCGTGGTGATAATGGATGACAGCCTGGTAAAAACAGCCCGTGCGGTGGACGGCATGGCCAAAGGCGGCCTGGTGGTTATAAATACCTGCCAGACGCCTCAGGCATTGGGGCTGAACGGCCACTACCGTGTGGCCACAGCGGACGCCACCAGTATTGCCGAGCGCGTGGGTTTAATAGTGTCCGGAACACTAATGATCAATACTGCGATGCTGGGCGCGGTGGCGCGGGCATCGGGCCTCATTGATTTGCCCCATATAGAAATGGCGCTGAAAAGCATCTTTTCACCGCGCGCCGCCCAGAAAAATTTCGAATCGGCCCGCCTTACCTATGAACACACGAACTGCTTGTCCTGTATGGACGAAGCGATTTGAATCCCGGATACAGGAGCTCGACAAAGTTATGTCAGGAACACGCGACTGCAATCAGGACACGGCCATGTCGTGGCCCTGTGTGGGCGAAGCCGGCCGCACCGGCGATTGGCGTATCGGCCGGCCCGTGCTCGACCCTGAAAAATGTATCGCCGCGAAGAAAAACCGCATTCTGTGCATGCAGTGCTGGGTTTTTTGCCCGGATAACGTGATAACCCGCACGGTACCGCCCACGATAGACCTGGAGTACTGTAAAGGCTGCGGCATATGCGCGGCCGTGTGCCCGTCGCAGGCCATTGAAATGCATCCGGAGCATGAGCATGGCGCGTCTACCGAGCGGGAGGATCTTTCCTGTGGCTGTTAACACTTCGTCCGTAGCGGTCATTACCGGCAATAAGGCCGCAGCCGAAGCGGCGCGCCTTGCCCGGGTGGAGGTCATCGCCGCCTACCCGATTACTCCCCAGTCCGGCGTGGTGGAAGCACTGGCGAGTTATGTGGAAGCCGGCATGCTCGACGCGGAATTCATCACGGTTGAAAGCGAACACAGTGCCATGAGCGTCTGCATCGGTTCCGCCATGGCCGGGTCCCGCGTGTTCACCGCCACCAGCGCCAACGGGCTGGCCTACATGAGCGAGCAACTCTCTTGGGTGGCCGGTTCCCGGTTGCCCGTGGTCATGGGTTGCGCCAACCGGGCGATGTCCGCCCCGTGGAACGTTTTGAATGACCAGCAGGACTCCATGTCCCAGCGTGACCACGGCTGGATACAGTTGTACTGCCGGGACAACCAGGAGATTCTAGACACGTTTTTGCAGGCATTCCGCCTTGCC
>JAKLHG010000011.1 GCA_022710255.1 Candidatus Hydrogenedentota bacterium | reverse complement strand
CATCGCAGACGGCGAACAGGCCGATGCAGCCTTCCGGTGCACGGGTGAGAAACTGCAGCATGCGCTCGGCCTCCAGTGTACTTTCCCACAAGTCGAAGCGGTCGGTCCGGAGCACGGCCCCCGTGTCCGGGGTCAGGAGCACAATGTGCATGCCCCTCTGTCGGGCGGCATGGTCGGCCGCGCCGACGAGGATGTGCGCCCCGCGCTGGTTATCCATGCCGCCGCCGCTGTACACGAGCAGGGGGACGGGGGCGCGAACGCCGGTGTCGCCGATGGCACCGTCGAAGGAAAAGACGCTGCCGCCCAGGGTAAAGAGGGCGATCTGCGCTTCCGGTGCCCATGAATCCAGGGCGGTTC
The DNA here is from genome assembly GCA_022710255.1 of Candidatus Hydrogenedentota bacterium. GTDB lineage: Bacteria > Hydrogenedentota > Hydrogenedentia > Hydrogenedentales > CAITNO01 > JAAYBJ01. Next base: position 19,961 of record JAKLHG010000011.1, on the reverse strand, counting down.
CCAAGCCGAGGGCGGAGGCCAGGGAAGCCGTGGCCCGGGACAGTCCGGCGGCGATCTCCGGTGCCTGGACAACGCCCAATTGCGGGGACACTTTAGCCGCCAGCGCGGCCAGTGCTTCCAAGGGCGCGGGGTCTTGTCGCAGCAGCCCATAGAAGCCCGCACGCGCTTCAAGAATAAGGGCGTCGTCCGTATTTCCAGCCTGTTTTTCCAGATCCGCCAGGCGCAGATACGGGACGTCCCAAGGCGGGTTGAACTGGGCGATACCCTCACGCAATACCCGCCGGGCTTCTTGAGGCGGCGGGGTACACGCATAGTCCACAAAGGCCTCGGGGTGGGTCATGGCCTGCTTCCGGTACACCGGCCAATACAGAAGATTGAAGACGGCGAATAGCGCCGTGAGCACGCCCCAGACCAGGAGCACCTTGGCCCAAGACCGCACGGGGCGTGTTTCCGGCGCATCGGAGCATTCTATGGGGGCAGTGTCACACATGAATACATACTAGACAAAGGTTGAGAGGAAATCAAAATGAATAAAATGTTCACGACGGAGACCGGCCCAGGCATGCGCCTCGTCAAGAAAAGGCGCGCTGTACGATATCGATAAGCTCGCGTGCCTTCTCTGCACGATTGCTGGCCTTTTCCACGTAACGGCGCCCGTTTTCGCCATAACGCCTGCGCGCTTCCGGATTATCCGCCAGGGCGCGGATGGCCGCAGCCAAGGCGTGCGGGTCTTCGGGGGGCACCGCAATGCCGGCGCCGGCCTCCTCCAGTATTTCCCGGCCCTGGCCTTCCACGCCCAGAATAATCGGCCGTGCGCAGGCCATGATTTCAAACATCTTGCTCGGAATATTAGTGAGGAATACGCCTCGCTGTCTCAGGGGCACCAGGCAGATATCGGCGGCGGCGTAGAAATCGGGCATGTCCGGGCGCGGCTGGTTTGGAATAAATTCCACGTTCTTCAGGCCGCCCTGCTCGGCGGTTTTGATCAGGGATTCCCGCTCCGCGCCGGAACCCACAAAAACAAAATGGAGATCCTCCCGTTCTTCCAGTTCGCGGGCGGCGGCCAGAACGGTTTCCAGTCCCTGGGAAAGGCCGTGGGTGCCGATATACATGACCAGGGTCCGTTCCCCCCACCCGTAGCGGTACCGCATGGCGCCCAACCGGGGCTGGGGTTTGAACACATCAAGGGCGATGGCATTGGTGATGGTATGAATCTTTTCGGGGGGAACGCCGGACTGGACCAATTCGCGGCGCGCAGCCTCCGCCACGGTGATAATTATGGCGGCCTTACGGTACAGGAAGCGTTCCACGCCGCGGAGCAGCGTAATGAGCCAGGGATTCCGCAACACTCCCAAATCTATAATCTGCCGCGGCCAGAGGTCGCGCACTTCGAAGACGAACAGGGCGCGTTTTACCCGGGCAACGCCATAACCGGCCAGACCGCACAGGAGCTGCGGGGAGGTTGCCATGACAACGTCGGCCCGGCCTCCCTTGACCATACCCCAGTACAGAGAAGCCAGCATGAAACTGATGAAGGCGATGCTGCGGCGCACCCGTCCCGTATTTGCCGCCACCAGGAACCAGCAGCGCAACACGCGGATGTCATCCAGGATCTCCTCGTAGACGTACTTGTGCCGGTAGTTCAGGGGCACCTCGCCGTCCGGATGATTGGGAATGCCGCACACCACGGTCACCTCATGGCCCATGCGCACCCATTCTTTGGCATGTTCATGGGTCCGGGCTGCGGGCGCGCCCGGCTCGGGTGGAAAATATTGGCATAGGAAAAGGATTTTCATGAGGAAGGATCCGCCGATGGGAAACAGGAGATGGGCAACGGCGGCCCCAGCTCTCCCACTATGGAGGCTGCCAGCGTCATCAACATGGCCGCTGCGGTTTCACTGCGGTAGATATATTTCCCCAGGGACACCGGGGTGAGTCCGAACGCTTCAACAACCTCCCGTTCCCGGACGGAAAAATCACCCTCCGGGCCGACCACGATGGCCAGGCGTGTTTCAATGACGGCAGGTTCGGGCACCTTTCCCTCCATTTCTGTAACACCGATAATTCCGGGACCGTCAAAATCGGTCAGAAACTGCTCCAGGGAGGGTGCCGTGTCGATAACGGGAACATAGAGGCGCCCGCACTGTTTACAGGTTTCCAGGGCCGTTTTGAAGCACTTGTCGTGAACCGCCACCGGTTTTTGAGAATGCTCCGCCTGCCAGAAGCATATCCTGGAGAAACCGGTCTCCACGGCGCGCCGGATAACCTCTTGCAGGGCCTTTTCCTGGTGCAACCCGCCCAGGGCGAGGGTCAGCGCGACAGGGGGAGGGGGGCAGGCGGCCTGTTCGCGGACTTCGACATACACGTTTTGCTTCCCCGAAACGGAAAGAAGCCCCCGGATTTCATCGCCCTGCCCGTTGATTACGGATACGGGGTCTCCCTGCCTCAGACGGGCCACGCGCAAGGCGTGGTGCGCCTCCTCGGAAGGCAGCCGTATCGCGCCGGATTCTCCGGGCGCAAAAGGCGCATAGAAACGATGTGGATGGGACATGTCAAACCCTGGTCATCATTATACTTCGGAGCCCGCCAGGAAGACGCCTCATCGGCCGTCAGCGTAATTCTTTTTCCGCGAAGGCCACCGCGTTTTTGAATACGCGTAGCCCCATCCCTTCGGCGGGGACTTCCGCCCGCGTCCATTGCGGGTGATTTTCCCGATCCTGGTATCCTTCCGGATGGGGCATCAGCCCGAAGATCCGGCCGGTGGGATCGCAGATCCCGGCGATATCATCCACGGCCCCGTTTGGATTGCAGGGGAATTCCCCGGCGGCCGGGGTGCCGTCGGCGCGAACATAGCGAAGGGCCACCTGGCCGTTGTCGCGCAATTTTCGCAGCACCGCGTCATCGCGGACCATAAACTTACCCTCGCCGTGGCGCACGGGCAGGGGAAGGGCCTCCATGTCTTTCAACCAGACACAGGCCGTACCGGGCGTGACGCCCAGGTGGACCCAGCGGTTTTCAAACCGGCAGGTGTCGTTCCAGGCAAGGGTCACTTCCCGCGAGAAGGCGCCGTCGAAGAGGGGGAGCAGGCCCATTTTCACCATCACCTGAAAGCCGTTGCAGATGCCGATAACCAGTTTTCCCGCGCCCACAAAACGCTCCAGCGGCGCGCCCAGTTTGTAGCGCAACCGGTTGGCCAGCACTTTTCCCGAGGCGACATGGTCGCCAAACGAAAAGCCGCCGGGAATGGCCAGAATGTGGGCCCTGTCCAGCAGGTCCAGGTGTTCAATCAAGTCATTGAGATGCACCCGTGAGGTATCGGCCCCCGCGCGGGTAAAAGCGCGGCACGTCTCGTTGTCACAATTTATGCCGAATCCGGTCAGTACCAAAGCGTTAACAGTCATCGCTGCAGAATCCTTATGCCGTGTCACCAGTCGAGCGTCGTCTTCCAGGCGTTGCGCAGAGTATCCAGGTTTGCGGAAACAATCCTGCCGTCTCCGCAGATAATGTGAAGCATCGTATCTTCGCCGGTTTCGCCGATGCGATAGCAGGGGCTGCCGTTCAGGGCGGCCTCGAACGCGCCGGTGTGTTCCGGGCGCACGGTGGCTACGAACCGGCCCGGCGTTTCACTGAACAGGGCCGTGGCGCCGTTTGCCACGCCGATGGAGGAGAGGGAAACCGTCATGCCAAATCCGCCGGCAAAGGCCGTTTCGGCAAGGGCCGCGCCCAGCCCGCCATCGGAAACGTCATGGCACGAAGTCACCAGCCCGCTGGCAATGGCCCCGCTCAGGCGTTCATACAAGGCCCTGGAGGACAGGGGAAACACCTGGGGGGCGCTGCCGCCGGACTTGCCCCGCAAGGAAAGGTATTCGCTGCCGCCCAGTTCTTCCCGGGTTTCACCCAGCACGTAGACCACGTGGCCCGGGCCCTTGACGTCCATGCTGATTACCTTACGAACATCGTCAATCATGGCGACGGCAGTGAACAGCAGGGTCGGCGGAATGCTGATCTTGGTTTCTCCGATGCGGTAATCGTTTTTCATGCTGTCCTTGCCGCTGATCAGGGGAATGTCATAGGCGAGGCAGACGTCGTAGAGGGCTTCGCAGGCGCGCACCAGTTGGGCCAGTTTATGCCGCCCGTCCGGCGTGCCCGCGCTTTGTACGGGATCCGGCCAGCAGAAATTGTCCAGTCCCGCAATGGAACCGAGCGAAGCCCCGACCGCAACCAGGTTGCGCACGGCTTCGTCCACGGCGCACGCGGCCATGGCATAAGCGTCCAGGTCACTGTACTTCGGGCAGATGCCGCAGGCGACGGCCAGGCCGCGCGTGCTGCCGGCCACCGGTTTGATGACGCCGGCGTCGCCGGGGCCGTCATGACGTTCCCCCTGGAATTGTTTGAGGACGCTCTGGCCAAGCACCTCATGGTCGTACATCCGCACAAAACTCTCTTTGCTGCACACGTTCAGGGACGCGAGCACGTCAAGCAGTTCGGCGGTGATATCGCTCCCGTCCGCGGTCAGCGGCGCTTCGGGCATGGGCAGCACTGGTTCCAGCCGTGCTTCTAAGCGCATGCGCGGCAGGCCTCCGTGCAGGAATTCCATGTCAAGCGAGGCAATCAGCCGGTCCTCGAAGAAGCACTCCAGCCGACCGGAATCGTTAAATTCACCTAACACGGTCGCCTCCACTTCGCGGCGGCGCGCCAGGTCCATGAAGGCGTCCAGGCGGTCGGGCGGCACGGCCAGCGTCATCCGCTCTTGCGCCTCGGAAAGGAAGATTTCCCACGGGGCCAGCCCGGCGTATTTCAGCGGTGCCTTCTCCAGATAGATGGAAGCGCCGCCCGGTGTCCGTGCCATTTCGCCGATGCTGGAGGAAAGCCCGCCCGCGCCGTCGTCGGTGATGCAGGAGAACAAGCCCAGGTCGCGGGCTTCCAACAGGAAATCAGCCATCTTCTTTTGGGTAATCGGGTCGCCGATTTGCACCGCGGTGGCGGGCGACCCTTCATGAAGCGGTTCCGAGGAGAAGGTGGCGCCGTGGATGCCGTCCTTGCCGATACGGCCGCCGGTCATGACGATGGCATCCCCCGGCCGGGCCCCCTTTTCATGGGCGGGTTGCCCCGCCACAGCTGCAGGACTGATGCCGCCCGTGCCGCAGAACACCAGTGGTTTGCCTAAAAAGCGTTCATGGAACACAATGGCGCCGTTCAGGTCGGGGATACCGCTTTGATTGCCCCCATCGCGGACGCCACTGTGCACGCCGCGTAATACCCGCTTGGGATGGAGCAGGCGAGGGGGAATGTCGCCCGCATAAAAGGGCGAAGCAACGCAAAACACGTCCGTGTTGAAAATGCACTGGAAACCGAGCCCCGCGCCGAGCACATCGCGATTGACGCCGACAATGCCGGTCATGGCGCCACCGTACGGGTCCAGTGCGGACGGGCTGTTGTGCGTTTCCGCTTTCAGCGCGAACAGGTGGTCTTCGTCAAATTGGATAATGCCCGCATTGTCTTCGAACACGCTGACGAGCCAGGGCACCCGCTTGGCCACCTCGTCGGTAACGCCCTTGATGTATGTCTTGAATAAACTGTCAATGGTCTTGCTGGCGCCTGTTTCATCCTCATAGGTGATAAGGGCGTTGAAAATTTTATGCTTGCAATGCTCGGACCAGGTCTGGGCGAGGATTTCGAGTTCGATATCCGTAGGTGCCGCCGGTAGTCCCGCTCGTTTGCGCCGGTCCCGCACCTCTGGCGATGCGTAGTGGTCACGGATGATGCGCATCTCCTCCAGTTCGAGTGCGAGCATGCGGTCCCGGCTCAGCGCGGCCAGCGCCTCGTCAGAAAGGTCCAGGCTTACCTCGTGTACGGTGGCGTCGCTTTGTCCTGTCACCACGGGCAGGGTAAGCAGCGGCTGGCCGTTCAGCGCCTGCATTTCTTTCACTGTCTTCACGACATATTGCTCAATCAACTCATTTGCCAGCAGTCCGGAAGCGATGCGCGAGGCCGTGTCCGCGTCAATGCCGGACAGGGCGTAAAGCGTACTCTTGTACACCGCCTCGCCCGGCGCCAGCTTGCGACCCAGCGTATCCTGCACGCCCTCGAGCGCGCTGCGCCCGACATTGTCCGTCACCCCCGGCAGAAAACCCACCTCAACCACGCAGTCATAGCCGGAGGCCAACGCGCGGTTCACGGCGGAAACCTGGATAATCGGGTCGGTAAACAGTTCCGCACGCACCCGTTCCAGTTCCTGTTCGTTCAGGGAAGCGTTGAGGGTGAACACATCCAGAACGCGGGCATTCTCGACGCGGATGTCCAGGTCTTCCAGAACCCGCGCGCACAACGCTTCACCCGCAGGGTCTGCGAGCCCCGGTTTCATGGCAACTTCAATGCGATGTATCGGCATAATTCAATTTTCCTGTGTAGTGGACTTTGCCGTCACCTTGAATGATTTTACCGACAAAGTAACATTGCTGGCCGGCGAGGCCGATCGTTTCCTGGAGCCGGTCTATCTGGTCCGCAGGAATGACAAACAAGAACCCCTGGCCCATATTGAACGTGTGCAGCATTTCCATGTCTTCGACATTGCCCTGCTCCTGCAGGAACCGGAACAGTGGCGGCACGGTCCATGCGCCTAAATCGATTTCCGCCGACAGGCCTTCCGGCAGGATGCGCGGCAAATTATCCGTAATCCCGCCGCCGGTGATATGCGCCATCCCGCGCACTTCCACCACCCGCATGACCAGCTGCATCAACTTGGCATAGCTGATGTGTGGCTCCATAAGCGCCTCCGCCACGGTCCGGCCCACCCCCGGCATCGGGTCGTCCGGGCCCAGGCCCGCCACTTCAAAACAGATTTTTCGGGCAAGGCTGTAGCCGTTGGTATGCAGACCGGTACTGGGCAGGCCCACCACCACGTCTCCCTCGCATATGGAGGAGCCGTCCACAATACGGGAACGGTCCACAATGCCCACAATGGTGCCCGCCAGGTCATATTCACCGTCGCGGTACATGTCAGGCATCTCGGCGGTCTCACCGCCGATAAGGGCGCAGCCCGCGTAACGGCAGCCCGTGGCAAGGCCCCGGACCACCTCCACCACCACCTCCGGGTTCAACTTGCCCATGGCGAAATAATCCAGAAAGAAAAGCGGTCGCGCACCCTGCACCAGGATGTCATTTACGCAGTGGGATACCAAATCTATGCCCACCGTGTTATGCCTGCCGGTCATGAACGCCAGCTTAAGCTTGGTGCCTACGCCGTCAACACTCGATACCAGCACAGGTTCCGGACAATTCTCAAGATCCAACTGGAACATCGCGCCGAAAGTGCCGATATCACGCAAGACATGTTCCGTATACGTGCGCCGTACCAGTTCCTTGATAGAGGATAACGCTGTGGTGGCGGCGCTGATATCGACGCCGGCATCGCTGTAAGTCAATGGTTTCTTTTCTGCTGTCATGATATATCCTTATTCCCGGGGCAAATGCATTGCCGCCTTCCGAAAAATGCCATGGGTGCACCCATTTCAGCCGCGGGTCTCTTGTGTTCGCTTTCCTGACCATCACCTTGCCTTGAAGCGCAGGGTAAATGTATCACAGCAACGGCAGGGTTTACAAAAGAGACCGGCGTAAATCTTCAGAAATTTAGAAACTTTATATAGTACTAAATATACATCCACATCGCCAAAAACAGGGGCCGCCTTAGTATGCCGGTACACTAGAGATACGCAGGCTGATGGTTCCTGCGCCCGTCATTTCGCCAGCATGAGCGCAATGGGGGAAGGACATCCTTTTTGGATACGGCCCAATTCAACGATTATGATATAGGGCAACCTCATTTGAGCACATCAATCGAACGGACAACAGGAAAACGTAATCCATGGCCCGTTTCAACATCAACGAGCGCGTTATCTTCACCTATAATGGGGTGCGTCATCGCGGCAAAGTTACCCGGGTGGAACCGAAGAAGCGGCGCGTGGTGACGGATTCTGGCCGGCGCCTGGTCGTGCCGGTGCACAGCCTGAAACGCTCGCCGGACCGGGTGTTGATTTTAGAAACCCGTTTGGACCGCAGTCTCAAATCCGGCCGTATTTATGGCCCCATGATGCAGCAGTGGCTGAGCGCTCTGGGTGTGGAAGCCTTGTACGAGCGCGTACATACCGTTCAGGACATGCGTCAGTTTCTGCAACGGGACGGCAGGAATGCCTCCACGCGGTTTATCCATATCATGGGACACGGCACCGACGGTCCCTGCCTAAACGGGGCCACGCTCCACCTGACTTTTGAACCGCTGAACCTCCGGGAAGAGGCGCAGATTTTCCAGGGCCTGAACGGCAAAATCATTATCTTCTCGTGTTGCGAAATCGGCGCGAACCTGCGCGTACTCGAAGATATCAAACAGGCAAGCGGCGCCGCCGGCGTCATTGCCTACCGGATTCAGGTGGATGACTGGTATACCAATGTTGCCGAGGGACTGCTCTACGAACGTCTGGTCAACACCACCTGCTCGCCCCAGGCTGCGGTGCGACTGGTTTCCGATGCCATGCGATGCCTCGGCACGAAAGTGGCCGGAATCATTACCCGCAAGCCCGTGCTGGTATGCGTATAGGCCCGTTAATAAACGAACCGTTTCTTTTTCTCACTATATCACAGATTCCCGAGGAGCGCAGGCGTTTAGGGTTATTTCACTGACGGCATATTATTGGTTAAAGACTTTTGGGGTTGTGCTGAAGATACCTCTTTTCCGGGCGAAGCCCCGGACGCAATGCAGTTTCGTATGCCCGGTCTATGTCTGTTTTTCAGGAAACCAATGTCGTGTCCGCAGGCATATCCTGACCAGCCAGAGCATCACGGGCACTTCTATGAGAACACCCACAACAGTGGCGAGCGCAGCGCCAGAAGATAGTCCAAACAGCATGACCGCCGTGGCAATAGCGACCTCGAAATGATTCGAGGCGCCAATCATGGCCGCAGGGGCGGCATCTTTATAAGAAAGTTTAAGTACGCGCGCGACACTATATCCAATCCAGAAGATGAGCATGGTCTGGATAAACAGTGGCACGGCGATCCACAGGATGGTCAGGGGATTGGCCACGATTACCGCGCCCTTGAAACTGAACAGCAGGACCAGCGTGGTAAGTAGGGCAATAATCGTTATGGGCGTAAGTACATGGAGGAATTTCTCGCTAAACCAGGCCTCGCCGCGCGCGGCGATAAGCCACTTGCGGCTGAAATATCCGGCTACCAGCGGCAGCGCCACATAAATGGCAATGGACAGCAGCAGCGCCTGCCAGGGCACGGGAAGGCGGCCGACACCCAGCAGGAAACCGCCCAGGGGCCCATATAACACCAGCATGGTGAGTGAATTGACAGCGACCATGACCAGCGTCAACCCGTCGTTGCCCCGCGCGAGATACCCCCACACCAGCACCATGGCCGTGCAGGGGGCAATGCCCAGCAGGATGCAGCCCGCCAGATAACTGCGCCACAGAGGCACTTGCAGCATTTTGATGCCGTCCTGCAGCACCACCATGCCCGCGCCGTGTTCCGCGCCCACGGACAGGTCCAGCCCGAACGGCATTTTGACCAGGTCCACTGCATCGGCGCCGATGAAGCCGCGAAACAGAACCCCCAGGAACAACAGTGAGATGCCGTACATGGTGAAGGGTTTGATGCACCAGTTTACAAAGAGCGTGAGCAGTACGGGCTTCCCACTTTTTCCCGCCTTAACGACCGACGCGAAATCAATCTTCACCATGATGGGATACATCATGAAGAACAGGCAGATCGCGATGGGGATGGACACCACGGGTGCGCCTTTGACATAAATGGCCAGGCTGTCCAGCGTTTGGGCAAGATTAGGCGCGGCTTTCCCCAGCAGAATGCCACCAATAATGCACAGCCCTACCCAAACGGTCAGGTAACGTTCAAAGATATTGGTTAGTTTTCGTTCATCCGCTTGGCTGTTCATATCATGCATGGATAATTCCTTTCCGTAAGGTATGGATTGCTACGCTTTTCGTGCTGAAATGCACAGGCTTGCAACAAAATCGCTGATTGTAGTCTTAGGGGGAAGGTTTTCGATTATTTTATGGTACAGCGGATCCATAGAGTCCGCCATCTGTTCCATGTATCCATCCTTGGCCTTTAATTGTATATCCATGAATCCGGCGTCTTTTGCCATTCGCTCTGTTTCCACGGCAAGCACCGCCCCGGCGATGCACCCGACAAGAGCCTCTACCATGGCAGCAATATTTTCCGGCAAGGGTCGGAGCAGGGCAAGGTCGGAAACCGCTACGCGTCCGCCCGGCTTCAGAACACGGGCGATCTCGCGCCAAACCTGGGGTTTGTCTGGTGATAAGTTAATGACACAATTTGAAATGACCACGTCCGCAGTGTTGTCAGCCAGCGGTAAATGTTCGATTTCACCAAGCCGGAATTCAACATTATCCAACCCGCTTTGCTCGCGGTAAGCCGCCATGTTATGGCGCGCTTTATTGACCATCTCGGGCGTCATATCCACACCAATTACCCGCCCTGTGGGACCAACCTTCCGCCCGGCGATAAAGACATCAAAACCGCCGCCGCTGCCCAGGTCAACCACGATTTCGCCGGGGTTCAACGATGCCAACGCTACCGGGTTGCCGCAGGATAGCCCCATGTTGGCGCCGCCAGGCAGCGCTGCAAGTTCCTCCGGGGTATAGCCGATACTAACCGCCAAAGCATCCATATCGCCACCGCCGCAACAGGACTTTGAGGGTCCGCAACAGGAGCCGCCCTGCTGCGCGATTTTTGCATAACCTTCCTGGACCTTTATGCGGACCGAATTACTGTCGGGATGTTCCATTTTCAACTCCTTATTGTCCTTTGTTTATCCTTAAAACTTCGCAGGAATTCTCTACATTCACGGCCGGTTTCCCCTCCTGATTATTAGTGGCGAGTACCTGGAACCGGACGCTCAATTATGGGTTCCATTCAAAATTTTCCCGTCAACAAGCCGAAGCGTGCGTCGCGCTACCTGTGCCGCCCGCATGTCATGAGTCACCATAACAACGGTGCGCCCCTCATCATTTGCTTCCTTGAGAAATTCCTGTATGGATTCGGCGTTCTCCGGGTCGAGATTGCCAGTCGGCTCATCGGCAAGAATAATCGGGGGGTCGTTGGCGAGCATGCGTGCCAGTGCGACGCGCTGCTGTTGTCCTATGCTGAGTTCCGATGGTTTGTGGTCGATCCGGTCGCCCAGTCCTACGCGTTCCAAGAGGGCGGCAGCGCGTATTTTTTGTTCTTCCTCTGATAGATCGGCCAAAAAAAGCGGTATCTGTACGTTTTCAAGGGCGGTGAGATAGGGGACCAAGTTAAAGGTCTGAAAAACAAACCCTATCTTTTCCCGCCTTACTACCGCCCGCTGCTCAGAATTCATGTCGTACAGAGATTGTCCATCCACCTGTACGCTTCCCGACGCAGGCGAAAGCATGCCGCCAAACATCAGCAGAAAGGTGCTCTTGCCGCTGCCGCTTGGCCCGACAATGGCAACAAAATCTCCCTTGGGAATCGCGAGCGTTACATCATACAAAGCCGTTATGGTTTTCCCACGATGCTGGTAACTCTTACTAACAGACTTCATGCTGAGCATGGGCTACATCTCCTGAAGGGCTGTGGCGGGGTCAAGGCGCGCCGCCTGGCGCGCGGGAAAATAACTGGCCAGAAGTGAAATGGCAACGGCCACGCCAAGCGCCCACAGCGCCAGGCTTGCCATTGGGAGCACAATCACTCCGGCAATTCGTGGACCAAATATCACGGCAATAACCGTCCCCAGGACGTACCCGGCAATACCGCCTGCAATTCCAAGGGCAAGAGCTTTTAACAAAAACATCTTGAGTACTACACGGGAACCGGCGCCGAGCGCCATGAGCGTGCCGATTTCCTTGCGCCGCTCGAATACGTTCGAATACATGTAATTGGCGATGCTTGCCCCGCCCACGAGCACAATGATCGCCAGGAAGAGCAGCGACAACTTTGCCATCATCTGGTTGGTCTTGACCTGGGTATCCACAATCTGGGTAATGGTAACCACCTTGGCGTCAGGCAGCAGGGAGTTGATCTTCTGTACCAATCCTTTGGAAATTTCATTACAGCATCCAAGGATTTCGATGGCATTAAGCACGGAGCCTTTACCGGCAAGGGGCTGAACGGTGTGCAGGTGCGCGAACACCCGGGAATCGTCCACCGTGCCGGTGGCGGGAAGTACCGCAATAATGGAGAAGTCTTTGCCCAGCAATGTCAGCGAATCCCCCTCCTTGACCCCCAGCGTTGCGCCAACATCCGCACCTACGAGGGCCTCATCCTCCTCAAGCGTACTAATAACGCGTTCACGAACCAGCGTCTCTTTGGTGGGGGCGGCAAGTATTCCGGGTACCTCCACTGTTCCGCAGTTTTCCGGACGCGAGAATATGCCGGCGCCCTGCCATGCCGCCTTGGCCTGAAACTCGTTGGTCGGCAGAATCCCGGTCAAGGTAAACTGCTTTCCTCCCAGTTCCACGGGAACGGACAGCTTTGGCGAAATGTTATCCAGTCCCTGGATATCCGACATGGCGAGGCTCGTCACGTACTCTTCGGGAAATTCCTCCTCCTGCATGTCCGCGCCATAATAATCCTGAAGGGAAGCAGATTTGGGCAGGATCAGGATGTTGGCGCCCAGCGCATCCAACTCCCGTGCCACCGCCTTTTCCGAGTAGAAGGTAATGTTCTTAACCGCAACTATCACGCTGATACCCAAAAGGATAGCAACAAAACTCGTTACCAGCTGGTTCTTTCGTTCAAATATTTCACGCCATACAAACGTTTTGAGTTTCATAAATGTACAATCCTCAATTTATCATCTTGATTTATTATTTATCGTCTTGGACCACAAGCGCCGGGCTTGCAGCTCGACCCGCACCCGCCAGCCGTGGCGGCCGTCAAAGTGGCCACCAGTTCATCCTTGGTCGTGGCGCCTGTAATCGTCTTAATCAAGGATCCCGGCGGGGCGAGAAAAGCGGTGGTAGCCTCCTGGATTTTGGAGTCTATTCTCAATTTAGCAAGAAAACCCTGGTCGCTCTCATTCGCGGGATCAATTGCAACGAGTTCCGTGGCTTCGGCAAAGCGGGTATCGGCCTTGAAGTCTTCCACCCCTTGCATGGCCTGCTCATTGGATGTTGTTACGGCGTTCTGTAAAGAAACTAAAACTAATTTACCCTCCTGAAGCGCCTTCATGCACTGCTGTTCGCCTGGCCCCGCGATGGATTCCTCCAGTTTCGGTTCCTTCATTTTATCGCCAAAATAAGCGCCCGTAACGGCGCCGTTTGGCGCCATTGCCAGAACGAGAGGCATGGGTGCACCATCCAATCGAAAGCGTTCAACCACCGCCTTTTCAGAGGGTTGGTTCTTGTCAACGTAGGCTAACTGAACGACATCTTCCATGTTGCCTGCCGCAGATTCAAAGGAGGCTTTGGCCTTTTCAGTTTCTGGGGAATCATTTTCTGAAAAGAAGAGAAACAAATACTTGTTCTCACGTGCGGCTTTATCTATGGCGGCCTGGCCGACACTTTCTAAAGGTGTAGGGGATTGAACCGATGCCAGCGCCGCCTCCGGCACCGTAGCCGGAGAGACTGTGTTCTGTGGTGGGAGGCTTTCCTCGTCAGGCAAAGGCGCCGCTTTCGTATCAGGCGAGGATACTGGCGTTGAGACCGGTTCTGTCCGATTCACCGCCACCGAGGCGCCGGTACGATTCATTTGGACCAGTGCAAAGCAGATGAGCCCAACGCCCAAAAACACGACCAAATATACCATACGTTTCTTCATGCTATTTTCCTTTCTCGAATCTTTTTTTTACGACGCTTTCATATCGAAAAATAGGGACGAATATTCAGTATCACGTGTTCAGTCAAGGCCTTAACCTTCTTTTTGAACGCCTGTTGCAGACCTCTGGCGTTCTCTTAAACACCGTGCCAGGGAAAAGTACTGAACGCCATTGCCGCACAGATGCTATTTACGTTTTGGGCCGCATGCACCCGGAGCACACTTCCCGCCACAACCACGTTTTGCCATGGTAGTTACTGTAGCTACCAGGGCCTCTTTCGTTGTTGCACCGGTAAAAGTCTTAAGCAATGCTCTTGGCGGTGCCAGGAAGGCGGTCGTGGCTTCTTCCATGGTCGGCTCAATCCCTAACTTTGCAAGAAATCGCTGATCAGCCGCGTCAGCAGGATCCAAGGTAACGATTTCCGCAATTTGGGCGTAGTTGCTGTCGGATTTGAAGTCGTTTACGCCCTGCATTGCCAGGTCATTTGACTTTGTTGCGGCATTCTGGATGGATGCCAGAACCAGTTTGCCTTCCTGCAAAGACTTCATACACTGTTCCTCGGCAGGTCCGGCAATGAGCTCCTCAAGATTGGGTTCTTTCAGCTTTTCTCGGTACAAGGCTCCCGTAATTGCCCCATTGGGAGCGATGGCCACAATAATAGGCATTGGCGCACCAGTCAATCTGAATCGTGCAAGTGCGGCCTTCTCCGAAGGTTGATTTTTGTCAATGATTGCCCACTGGGCTGTACCGGCCATCTTGCTCACTGCGGATTCAAAAGATGCCTTGGCCTCGGCGGTTTCTGGAGAATCAGTATCGGAGCAAAAAACGAACAAATACTGATTTTCTTTTGCGGCCTTCTCCAATGCGGTCATGCCAATACTTGGCGATGAGGCACTTCCCCTGGTGTTGGCCATCGCTACTTGAGCCATAGGTGCTGAGGGGTCGCCCGTGGTTATGGGTGTTGAGGGACCTTCCGTTATCATGGGTATTGAGGCCCCGTCCGCGGTTATGGGTGTTGATGGGCTGCCTGTGCTTATGGGTGTTGAGGGACCTTCCGTTATCATGGGTATTGAAGGACCGTCCGCTGTCAAGGGTGTGTCACCAGAAACAGTTGCCGCCTGCATCACAGGTGCCGAGGCGCTGACACTTTCCCCAGATGCCACTACCTGTGCAACCGAAATAGCTGCCGGTGTTTCTGGGGCTGGAGCGCCGGCATTTCCTGTTGGCGTTTCTGCCTGAACAAATGCCGGCGCTAGTGGAACCTCAGAAGCATCAGGAGCGTATGGTATCGAGGCAGCCCCAGTCTGGGCTGTGACCCCGGCATAGGGTATTTTTAGCATTAGGACGCTAATGCCGACGAAAATCAACAATATGATAGACACTATCACGAACTTTTTCATAGTGCTTGTTCTCCTGAGAATCACATATTACCTTTTAACGGCTGCTTTTACCTACAACACGGATTATGCAAAATCAACATTTATAACGTTCGCATAGCGCCTTGACATCCTTTTTGAGCACCTTTTTCAGCTGCCGGGTGTCTTCTTGGACGACAGGCGAACCTTCCAAAGCGGTATTTACCCATTCCAGCGCTTGGCGAATGAACGGCGATGCCTCCGGGCCCGCCAGTCGATAATATCGCCAACGTCCATCCTTTCGAAACTCAACGAGACCTGTCTGCGCAAGAATTGACATGTGTTTGGATACAGTAGAGGGTGCCAATCCAAGCACGTCCACTATCTGGCAGACACAGAGTTCGCCTTTGCCCAGGAACATTAAAATCCTTGCGCGCGTCTCATCTGAGACCGCCTTGGCGATGGTTATAAAATCTTTCATTATCATTTCCTTAATTCGTCACGTAACGAAGTATAGCACAGCAAAAGCAACATGTCAATTTTTTCTGCCTTTGTATGGGCCGTTTTCTCAATAACCTGCCAAGCGGCATCGATGTCTGCGGAAATATGCCGGTCGCATGGACCTGTTTGGGATGGACGGGGTGGACAGGATGGAGAAGAGAAAACGTCTATAAGGCCAGTCATGTCCATAAAGTCCATACGATGACCACCGCCGAAGGGTACGAATCCATACCCCTTAAATGAATCATACTCTGATTGACGTAAAAATTATTACGGTAACGATTCGGGAAGCCCCTCAACATACTGCCTAATTTCGTCCCGGACCCGACGGTATATATTGAGGAACTCTTCTTCCGTTGCTGCATCACGTGCCAGCGTTGGCGGATCGTCAAAACCAACATGAATCACCTTTGCCTTGCCGGGAAATATCGGGCAGTTTTCCCGGGCATGGCCGCACACGGTGATGACATAATCGAAAGGAATGTCCATAATTTCGGACACGTTCTTGGACCTGTACCTTGAAATGTCCACGCTGGCCTCGGCCATGACTTGGACCGCATAGGGATTCAGGCCGTGCGTTTCGATGCCCGCGGACCAGGCCTCCAGGACACCCGCTTTTAAATGTCGCGCCCAGCCTTCCGCCATCTGGCTGCGGCAGGAATTGCCGGTGCATAAAAAAAGTATCTTCAACAGAGGCTTCATTTATCTGGTTCCGACTTATTTGTCCATAGATCGTATGGGTCCTATAAGTCCAATAAGTCCGTTGTGGTGCATCACCCAGGCCCTTTTCCTAGCAAGCCTCTTGTCTCTTATCCCTTGTATTTCAATGCCGCCTCGGCGACACGAATACCCAAATTCCGGGCGGATTCCATGCCGAGTTCATCCTGGGTGATGTCATTTTCAAAGGCGTTCCACAGCGTAGCTCCCAGGGGTCCTTTTCCTTTGCCGCCCACGATGACCGCCCCATAGCTGAGCATGGCCATCAGTATCTGTTCGATGACCAGTTCCTGGCCGCCGTTGCGGTTGGAGGCGACGGACAAGGCACCAACCGGCACATCCGCAAGTCGCATGGTCGGTTCGCGAAACACGGCCAGTTTCTCCAAAAAGGCTTTGCATAGGGAACTCATGGAACGGTAATAGGAAGGGGAGCCGATTATCATGGCGCAGAGATTGGGGGAATCGAGCGTGGGCAGCACCTTGATAAAATCATCATCGGTTTCGCGCACAGCCTGTGCCGAACTGTTGCCGTCAGACCCCAGGATCCTCATGCCGCCCAGGTCTATCAGTTCTGTGGTGATGCGCTGGTCCACGCCTTTCGCGGCCTCAAGCGCTGCCGCCATGGCCGTGGCCGTGGTCATGCCGTTGCGCGGGCTGCATGAAACCCCGACTACCAGGATTTTGTCCGCATCTTTTGCTGCGGTATCCTGCGCGGCATCCGCTCCGGCCATGCCCAGTGCCGCTGATGCCAGTAAGGCGCGCCGGGTCATTTCTCTTGACATCATTCTTATCCTTTCTCAAAGGTTATGATGATATCCTTTGGCAATGCCAATCCAGCCGCCACCTGCAGAGACTTAAAAATTCCCACAGGCACCGCGCATCCGGCACAACACCCCGTTAAACATTCACGAACCGCAGACAGAATCACACTCTCGCCAACGGGGCTAATCTCCTCATAGGCATTAATCGGGCATCTCGCCGCAAGGGCCTCGCCAAGGCCACGGATCTTTTCGCACTCCGAGGTAACCTCCAAGTTCACAAACATGCCGTCTTCGCTGGAAGCGTTGACTTCCGTTTGAAACCCGCACACACCGGCATCAATTTTGGATACCACCGGCATTGGTTAACTCCTGAATCCGTCAGGGCGCCGTGTAAATCATCCACAGGCCGCCCAGAATCACCAGTACCCCGCAAATCCGTTTTATCCACACGGTTCCCTTGGAGTGTTCGTTCCAGTCCAGAAACCGCTGCACGATCTCCGTAGAGGTGCCCGCTGCCACGATCACACCACAATGGCCGAACCCATAGGCGAGCAACAAGAGGGCGCCATAGGCGGGATTAGTCGCGCCGAGCCGGAACGTGACTCCCAGCAGGGGCGCCATGTAGGCAAAGGTGCAGGGTCCCAGGGCAATCCCGAAGACCAGCCCCAGAATAAACGCGGCAAGAACACCTTTCCGCTTCATGCCGACCTGGCCCGGGCCGGAGAAGGGCATGGGAATTACATCCAGCAGGTGCAACCCCACCAGGAAGAAGATGGCGGCCACGATATAATTGCCGTAAGCGCCCACATCGCCCATGATGCGTCCGGCCCCGGCGGTCACCACGCCGATGAGTCCTATGGTCACTAGGATACCCAAGGCAAACACCAGGGAAATCAGAAAGGCCCGTTTCGTGGACATGCGGCCCTGGTTGTCAATAAATCCGACAATCAGCGGGAGGCTGGCAAGGTGGCAGGGGCTCAAAATGATGCTGAGAATGCCCCAAACAATCGCCGCGCCGACAGCGACCGCCGGAGAGCCTTCCACGGCATAGCCCAAGGTGTTGAATAGTTGCTGCATCAGAGGACCGCTCCCATTTCCACGAGTCTTTTCTCAATATCGTCCTGGGACATGGTCCCGTTGTGACGATACACTTCCTTTCCGCCCTTGTCGAAAAATACCTGTACCGGGATGGTGCGTATTCCGTAACGCGCGCTAAGCACCGGCTCCTCCTTGACGTGAACAAACAACACATTGGCCTTCCCCGCATACTTGGCCTTAAGCGTTTCCAGGATCGGCGCCATCATGGCACAGGAACGGCATCCGGTCGAGCCAAAATCCACGATGGAGGGTATCCCGCTTGCCCGCGCCTTATCCACCGGGTTGTCCAAGGCGAGCTTTGCCTGTTTCTGTGTCCAGTCCGCCGCCAGAACGATGGGGCTTCGTTGCCCAATCGTTCTGATATGTTCGTTCACGGCATCCTGTTTTTTCTGTTCCAGAACGTACTGCGCCAGTTGGTCTTTGACCTGGGTGAGCGTGGCGCCGCCGCACATATCCTTGTTCTCTTCGTAGAAAGCGGCCACCTCTTCTTCGGTCGCTTCAACGTCGGCGGTCAAAGCCTCGAAATACTTCGCTAAAGCAGTGTCTGCGGTAGAAGTCTCCCCCGAGGGCCCTCCTTGCGAAGCCTGTGCCACAGCAAGTAGTAATTTCGGAGTAGCCATGTTTTCAAGCACATACAACTTGTTCTTTTTCAGCTGCTTCTGGGTTTCGGCGGGAGCGTTGGCAATCTCGGCCTTCAACTCCTCAGCCGTTACTTCCACGCTGCCGGACTTTAGTACCACACCTTCAGGCAGTTCTCCCATTGTGGCCATAGACAAAGCACCGCTGCTGATGCCGGGAAACACAGTGGATAAGGTGGCCGTCCCATCCTCTGCAGGTGTGGCTGTACTATACAGGACGACCGCTAGAATCACAACGATACTCAGGCGGAAATACTTCATGCATACACTCCTTGTTGACAGAATTCAAAATATACAACAGTTTCTATGAAGAAGCGGGAACCAGCTCCACGCCCAATTCTTTCCATTTCGCTAGAATGTCCTCCTTGGAGAAGAAACCTTCATGCCGAAACAACTCTTTTCCATCGGCGTTAAAGAATATTTGGGTTGGGATTAAATTGATATTGTATTTCTTTGATTCATCAGGATTTTCCCATACATCAATGAAAACCACCTTTAATCTCCCCGCATGTTCGGTTTTCAGTTCTTCCAGAATAGGGGCCATCAGTTTGCAGGGGATACATTTCGTTGCGCCAAGATCAATTAAAGTAGGGAGTTTATAGGCAACTTCGGCCTCAGATTGTGGTTCAGTCATGGGGGCGGTAGCGCTTCCTTTCTCTGAACCTGTTGAACAGGGACATCGAAGACCAGGGTTATTCTTACCGTAAAGGAGGGCTCCAACGGCTGCCGCCAGGGCTATCACGATTGCGATTTTTAGAAGGCGCTGTTTCCCTGTCGTACTAGTAATCTCGGGATCAGACATGACACTAATATCCTTTTGTGTTTTTAACAAACAAACAACGATGCGTTAAAGATAATCGCGAATTTCCATTTCAACATACTGTCTAAAATCTACTTCATTGTCCAGAAGATCCCATATCTTGTCCAGATTTTTCCAGCGGGATTGCTTTCCTCCGGAAAACTCCGCCACAATCAATGTTTGTGCGGACAACCCGTAGTCACTCACGAAGTGTTGCTTGTCTTCATCGTCCACATTGACGGCGTGCCACTGCACGACGCCGCTTTCAAG